>NZ_CDSBKL010000227.1:0-6628 GCF_977115555.1 Aquiflexum sp. | reverse complement strand
TCTGCAAAATTTTTTAACTCCGATACCGGTAAAAATTCACCAACGGGAGCAGACCCGTTGAATGCCTTAGCGATTTCCCATGGAAGCCCTTTGGCTTTGCACTTATCCTGCAGGTCTCTTGCCGTGAAATCTATCCCGATCCCAATTTCTTCAAAGTATCGATTTGCAAACTGTTTTTGGATATGTTTACCTTCTTTGCACACCTTCAAAACCAATTCCACTTCATGGTGGATATTCTCCGAAAAGTCAGGATGGTAAAATGGTGCATTGTTTTTCAGTAGAGCAGTATCAGGCTTCAGAAACACGACAGGGGCGGAGGGACGCTCGTTTTTCAGCTCCTCGATATGTTCCACGTAGTTTCTTCCGATGGCTATGATTTTCATGGGAGAAAAGGAATTTTGGCTGGGACAAAGAAAGGTAATTTTTATCTAACCTCAGCCAATCGTTATTCGGTGTTTTTCAAAATTATTAACTTTGAAGTAATTTTTCCCGATAATTTAAATCTGTGAAAGCTTCCGGCTTTCAAAATCTAAATTCAAATACAATCATTAAGGTTTTGGAGATATGTAGGATTATCTGGGCTCAAGTCTACAGCTTTTTTAAACTTCAATTTAGCTTCCGGATAGTTCCCCAACAACTTATAGACTTCTCCAATCTTGTTATAAATAAAGGAATCTTCCCTTAATTGCAGACATTTTTCATAGTCGAGAATTGCTTCACTGTATTGGCTGCTGAATTCATAAGCCAAAGCTCTGTTTTCCCAAATAATCGGATTGGATTGATCCATTTCGAGAGCTTTAGAGTAGAACTCTATGGAGGATTTATAGTCAAACTGCTTGAATCTTGCCAAGCCTAGAAAATTAAATCTGTTTGAGGTAAGCTCTATTTCTAGGGCTTTCATAATATCATCCTCCGCTTTTTGGTTTTCTCCCATACTTTCCCAGCATAAGGCTCTATTTTCCCATAAAATGGCTTGGTTTTTATCTTGATCAATTGCCCTGCTATAATATTCAATCGCTTGGTCAAAGGCATTTTTACGGAAATAAATGATCCCAAGGTAGTTTAACGAATTTGTAGAGTGATTCAATTTCACAGCCTCTTTAAAATCTCTTTCAGCAAAATCAAGTTTTTCTAAAAATAAATATGCCAAAGCCCTGTTTTCAAGATATACAGGTTCGTCAGGTTTGGATTCAATGGCTTTGTCATAAAAATCAATAGCCTTAGAGTAGTTTCCTTCCTTGTAATAAAGCAAGCCTATATGATTATTTCGCAGGTGTGTGGCATCCAATTCGACTGCCTTCAGAAGATCGGATTTTGCCAGTTCAAATTTTTCTATTTTTTCTAAAGAAATCGCTCGGTTTTCGTACAAGATGGCTTGATTATCAACAATGTTGATGGCCTTTGAAAAATATTCGATGGCTTTTTCTTGGTCATTCCTATCCGATGCAATTATCCCCAGCGCATTCAAACTTTTGATATCCTCACCCAAGCTTAGTGAGGTAAGGTAATCTTTTTCGGCCTCATCAAATTTCCCTGAATCTTGGTAAGCCAAGGCTCTATTTTGCAGAAATACTATTTCATTAGGTGCTAGTTCCATAGCTTTTGAATAGTATTCAATGGCACTTTCATAATTTTTCATCCAATATTCTATCCTGCCGATGGCATTGAAAAGAAAAGGATCAGGTTCATATTCCAAAACTTTCTTGTAGTCATCAATAGCTTCCTCATAAAGCGCTAAATTTTCGTAAGACTTTGCACGGTTTTCCCTGTAAATCAATATGCTACCATCCAAATCAATTGCTTGGGAATAAAATGGGATGGATTCTTCATATTTTTCACGAAGGTATTTTACCAATCCAATAGAATTCAGCAAATCTGCATCCCTAAATTTCAAAGCGTCATCAAATTCTCTTTTGGATTGTTCAGGTGTTTTGTAAGCCGGATTACTGGCAAGTGATAAGGCTTTAAGAAAATCAGATTCTGCTCTGTCTAATTTGTCCGATCTCTGGAATGCTAATCCCCTGTTTTTATGGTAAAGCTCCGAATTGGGTTCAATTTCAATTGCTTTTGAATATAACTTTATAGCTTTATCAAAATCCCCTTTTTCGTAAAAATAAACACCTGCATTGTTGTTGTAAATATGGTTTTGTGGAAAATGTTGTGTTACCAAATCGTGGTAAATTTCCATTTTTTCAAAAATCCCTGTTTTCTCGGCGGCATCTTTCAGGTTATCGAAGTAAATGATTTGACTAGGATTTTTTCCAATTGCTCTTTCAAATTCTACAATCGCACTTGTATAATCCTTTTTCACAAAATGCTGTAATCCGATGACATTGTGAATACGGTCCTCACCATATTTCCGAAGTCCTATACATTTTTGGTAATTAAAAATTGCAGCGTCCAAATCGCCTCTTTGCTCCCCAAGCCATCCCAATGCCCATAATGCTTCAAAGGGGCTATCCCCGAGTTGGAGCAGCGCTTCTCGAAAATAGGATTCTGCTTCGTCAAACTTTGATTTATTGGCAAAAATATAACCCAGATCTAATTTTGCAGCGGTGAGGTCAGGCCTAAGGGAAATTGCTTTGAGGTAATAGGATTCTGATTCAGTCACATTTTCCTGGAGATTGTAAGCATAAGCCACATCCCGATAGGCATTGTATAAATCCACAGTCTTTACAGCCCGGATTTCAGCCTCTTCCAATCGTGCAATATAAAATGAAAACTCCTCAGGTCTGTCTTCAATCCATTTTGCTGTGCCAAATAGTTTGAACAGACTAGAATATGGACTTGGATTCAAAAAATTGACATTTATTCCATCCAAATACCACTGTTTTGATGTGTCTGGATCTTCATCCAAAAAAGTTTCACCCATAAACAAATAAGAATCAACGTTATTGGACTCCATGGATATGGAATTCAAAAACAGATTTCTTGCACTGCTTAAGTTCTTATTATAAAGATCGATTTCTCCCTGCAATCTCTCTGCAAGAAAATGGTCTGGGATTAAATTCTTGATTTTTTGTTGCCATTCCTGCGCTTTGTCAACATATCCGAAGTGATATAAAAAAATCTCAGAAACATAGTTTGAAAAATAGACTTTTTTCCAGTCCGGTAGTTGGTGATCGTTTGAAAGGTCAATAAAAAATGTGATTGAATCAGCCCATTTGTTATCTTCTACCAGTTTGTTGAGTTTTGCAAAGGACTCAATTTTTTGATTATCCTGTTTTTCAAAAGAAAATTTTTCCTGAAAAAGGATGTTTATTACTTCCCATTGGAAGATCAGTAGTGCATCGGTATAGCATTCATACCACTTTGAAAATGCCAGCTTTTTATCACTTTTTTCAATATTCCTGATCTCCTCAACAGCCTTGTTGCCATAAAAAGAATTGATTTCATTTCTAAAACTTCTGATCAACTGAAGATAGGGCGGATGTCCGAGTCTTTTTTCATCAAACCTTACCTTGGTCCAAGCGAGTAAGGTTGGATTTGAAAGGTGAATGTCTGTAAGATTTTCAAATACATTAACGATGGCCCTCATGTCACATTCGCTGTCTAGACAGGCACGCTGATATAGTTTGGAAAGGATGCTCCTTATTTCACTCTTATTTAGATTCATGGGACCTGTTGTTTGAAGTAATACTTCCGGCCTCAAAAGGTTTCCGGGCTGATTGTCCGGCAGTAGGGGAATTGCCGGTTTCATTTAAGGCATCCGACAAGAAAATCTCCACAAGTGTTCCGTTACAGTTTGGCTGGATACAGAGACTAGAATTGAAACTTGCTTTGTATTTTGCCGAACAAGCCTTACAGATTTTTATTGAGTCTTTGTTTTTGTTTTGACCTTCTGCTTTGATAATCGGTTGGATTCTTTCTGCTCCCAAGCTGGTAAAAAGTACAGGGGTTCCAAAGATATTATTTCCATAATGATTGTCAGGATTGGGATCTTCTTTAGGATAATTACACCCAAGATAATAGCGGCATTGCGTCATGGAATAAGACACATCTTCGCCCTTTAAAAGATTTGAGTAAAATTCCCGAACAAATGCCAAAGAGCTATCCAAGCTAATTTCATTTTGCATTGCAACGACTGCCGGAACTCCCTGTTTAATAAGTCCCACTGCTAAGCCCTCTCCTTTGTCATTGATTTGTGCGCTTTCACAGGCTTGCAACACGATTAAACTAGGAAGTCTTAGGGGATCTGCTCCTTTTTTAAACATTTCTACAAAGAAATTTGCCTTTACCCATTCTACCAAGTCGCCTCCTGATGACAATCCTATAAAGGGACCTTCGTTTTTGCGCATTTCTGAATGTCCTAAAAAATGAAGCACATATGGTCCATCTATCAACTCCAGGATGTCCTTTAGTATGGTTTTGAGATTGTCTTTGGTTGGATCTTTAACTTTAAAATACTTGAATTTTTCTATTGGACCATTTTCATTTGCACTCTTGTTTTTTTTTCGTAATACCTCAAAAACTTCCTCACACTTCCCAAAGTCCAGTTTGGCATCTATTTCAGATCTCCTTTCCCCAACAAAGATCCAGATTACAGTCAATTGCTCCCTAGGTTCAATGCTTGGTAAGTCATAGTTATTCTTCAAATCATAATCCCTCACGAAATCGAACTGCATGTCTTTTCCTGCCGAAAGGTAAAAGGAGTTGTTTTTGCTTTTAACAGGGACCAAAAGGTATTCCCATGGCAATCCCTCCAAATCTTGGGTATCCCCTTCAAACTGTAACATGAACTTGTACCGGATATCACCTGACTTTGTGGATCGGTCGATCAGCATTTCAATAAATTCCTTCACTTCACTGTTGGCAGTCAGGATTTCATAGAGCATTTTACCCAAAACTTCATAATCTGATTTTTCAAAAATTTCCTCGACCCGGCCTTTGTTCAATACTTTGTGAAACACCTTAGCGACACTCAATTCATTTGTTGTGACTTTTTCCCATCCACCGCCGCGGATCTTCGTGGATTCTATGATCTGGATTTTGTCTTTCCAAAAAATAATTCTGACTAATCTTATGTTTTGGTCCATTTGGTCTATTTTCTCATTTCAATAGGTCAAAATCTGATTCGAACCGAAGTTTATCCAGTTCATTTCGTTCAATAATTTGCAGGTTTTTGGTCCCGCTCAATGCTTGACGGTTGTTGATCATATCTTGTATTTCTTTTCGAAATTCTGTCAGTATGTTAACTTTTTGTTCTAAGATCAAGTCCGGGCTAAGCAATACCTGGTCATTCAAGGCGTATAGAAATCGGGAAAGTGATTCTCTGTCTTTTTCAGTAATAGTTCCGGGTATTTTTGAAACTTCGAGTTTGAGGTCCCGGAACTGTGTACCAATCGGCAAGGTTTCAATATCTCCACGTTTCTTCGTTTCTTCGATACTGTATAAAAGGAAATCATCCGATAGGAAAGGCTTGGACGTCAGCAAAGAGTCGCCATAATGCAATGATTTATCTTTCACAAAAAATTTATTAGGATTATATTCTCCACTGTCGGCATTCATCAATACAAAATATCCACTATGGAAATCGTCTTGTACATCAGTAATAAATTCTCTGCGGTACCCGATGATAGGTTCGATATCATTGTTATCAAAAAGCTCCTCCAAACTATCCAAGACCATATTTGAAAGTTTGATATAGCTTCCAATGACTGTTGAAAAACCGCCCGGAAATGCAGCGGTGGTGGATTCAAGAAATTTCAGCAGTTTTTTCAAATAATTGTTCATTTCCATCTTGCCTAAAACAAGGGTAATTCCAAAAGTCCCACCTTTGAATGGGTGAAGTCCCGCCATTTTGATATCCTTGAACAGCATGCCTTCAGGAAATTTTTTGAATGGGGATTGCAGCGAATTTGGGGATAATAGAAAAGGTTGGGAAACTTTTTCACCACCGTAATTGAAATCAACAGAACAAAACACCATCGGTTCGAAATCCTTAACCCAACGCCTTTTATAGGTTAGGAACATTTCGTTCATCCTTATTAAAAAATAATTTTTGTCATTTTCTATTGAAACCCCAACTTTTTCAGGTTTATCTACATTTGAAAGAGGAATTTGAAAATGTGATGGTTTGAATGATGGCGATTCTTTGATTTTTTTCCAAAGTGAAGATAGTCCCATTGTCGGCTTGATTATATTTGATTGTATTAAATTAATGTTTTTAATCAATCCATACAATCAGATTATAAAATACCCATAAATTAATCAAACCGAAAAGTAATACCCAATACCCTTAATTGTAATGATTTGGATTGTGGGGTCAGGCTTAAGGTAATCACGGAGCTTGGTGATATAGACATCAAGGTTTCTGGAATTGAAAAAACTGTCATCTCCCCATAGTTTCAGCAGGATTTCTTTTCGCTCAATGGTTTGGTTCGTGTTTTCCAAAAGCATCATCAATATACCTGCTTCTTTATAGGAAAGTCTCCTGAGATTTCCATCAGGACTTTTAAGCTCAAATTTTGAGGGGTAAAAAGTGAATTTTCCAAAAACCAATTCCTGCTTGTTACTTAGGTTTTGTCCATTGGTAATACTGAGGAGGTTTTCTATTCGGACGATCAATTCTTCTAAACTGAACGGTTTTTTGAGGTAATCATTTCCGCCTGTCTGAAAGCCTTTGACC
>NZ_CDSBKL010000226.1:0-6660 GCF_977115555.1 Aquiflexum sp. | reverse complement strand
TCTCTCACTATTTCTGCTCTAATTATTTCAACCTATTTCGCAAAGCATATTTCTACCTTATTTCCCTGATCCTTTTTCCAAACTCTTCCAATCCCTCGTCCCCAAAATCCAGGTGTGTCACAAACCTGATCTGGTCTTTGCCGAATCGGACAGCTTTGATTCCTGCAATATCTAACTTCTGAAGCATTTCGGCTGGGGTGATGTCTTTTAATCTCGCGATGACGATATTGGTGACAACGGGAAAAACCTCAGATACCCATTGATGTTTTTCCAAGATTTTACCTAATTCCTTTGCCCTATCGTGGTCTTCTGTCAACCTTTTGACTTGGTGATCTAAGGCATAGATTCCAGCAGCTGCCAAAAATCCTGCTTGGCGCATCCCTCCACCAAAAGCTTTTCTGACTTTTCTAGCACGCTTGATATCTGATTTGGTTCCCAAAAGGACTGAACCTACAGGACAACCCAAACCTTTGCTCAGGCAAACAGAAATGGTATCGAACATCGGACCCCAAGACTTGGGAATTTCTCCGGTGACAGCCAAGGCATTGAATATGCGCGCTCCATCCAAGTGCAATTTGATCCCATACTTTTCGCAAAGGGCTTTGATGGGCTTGATTTCTTCCAAAGTATAAATACTTCCACCCCCTTTGTTCATGGTGTTTTCCAAAGAAACCAACCTCGTCTCCGGCGCATGTACATCATCAGGACTGATGGCATCAGCAATGTCGGCAGGACTGATTTTACCATACTCTCCCTCCAAAAGTTTGACAGAAGCATGGGAATTTGACATGATGCCACCCCCTTCGTAAAGGTAGATATGGGAATATTTGTGGCAGATTACCTCGGTTTGCGGTCCTGTATGAAGCCTGATCGCAATCTGATTGGTCATGGTGCCTGATGGACAAAAAAGCCCAGCTTCCATCCCAAACATGTCAGCCAATTTCTGCTCCAAAGCATTGACAGTCGGATCCTCACCAAAAACATCATCACCCACTTGTGCTGACCACATGGCTTCAAGCATGCCTTTGGTAGGCTTGGTAAGGGTATCACTTCTTAGATCTATAGTCATTTTTCTATTTTATTTCTTCTGCATTTCAAAGTATTTACTTTTCGAACTTTTCTCAGGAATCAAAGACATTATCGCCTCCGCAGCTTCGATCGGACGATCGGTGGCTAGAATATCTGCTCCTTTATTGACAAAATCAACATAAAGCTCATCTCCTCTTGCCACCGCACTTTTATCAAGGTTGCCCAATACACCCAAAATCGTAAATACTCCCAACCCATGAAGCTGGGCATTAAACTCAGGACTTCTTTCCGAAGTACCTGTAAATGCAATCCATTGGTCAACTGGAATACCTGAATCTTCAAATCTTTTTAATTCCTCCTCATTGCGAATTGTAACAGAAAGCATCAAGTCAGGATGCAGGCGATGTATTTTTTTTGCCGCATCTACACTGTAGGTGATGACAGCTGCATAAGGTTCTGCATTGTGCTTTTTGATCGCATCAACGACCATTTCGAAAGGAACTTCACGCTTGACATCTACAGTAAACAACGCTTTTCCTTTTCCCCAAGCCAATGCCTCTTCCAAAGTCGGCACCTGAAAACCGGTTTCATTTCCTTCATTGTCTACCAATTTCAGCTTCCTGATTTCTTCAAAAGTAAGGTCAATGACTTTACCGGAACCGGTAGTAGTTCTCTCCAAAGTATTGTCATGCATGAGCACCAAAACTGAGTCTTTGGAAAGCGCAACATCAAATTCTATGATGGAAGGGGTATGTTTGATGACGTTTTGGAAAGTCTCAATTGCATTCTCCGGAAAACCCGGATATGGCCCGCCACGGTGCGCACTGACCAATGGAATTCGGTCTGAAGTCCAAGAGTAAAATTCCTTGGCCTCAGTAATTGATCCCACCAAAATTCGGAATTCGGTAGATTCTTGATTGGATTCTCCTTTTCCTGATTTTGTGGATTGACAGGAAAAAAGGATAACCCCTAGGATGAAGATTGTAATGACATTATAAAATTTACTCATCGTTTTTATCTTTTTTGAACCAAAAATCAAGGCTGCTTTTTCTCTTTTCGAAGATGTTTTCCATGTCCTGCAACTCCAACTTGAGCGCTTGGGTGGATATGAATACTTCTACCAAAGATATCCCCAAAGAAACAAGCAATGTCAGCATACTCGTGATGAACACATAATCAGCAGCCGGCTGTATTTCCATAAATATGAGAAACATGCAAACCACGCAAAGGAAAAAACTCAATACCCCGCACAACTGCATGTATTTGATCATGCTGAGACGTCGCTTAAGGTTATGAATTTGTTCAATGATAATTTCCTGATCGGGGTTTTCCAGATATTTTTTATGAAGTCCGCGAATCAGACTTGCAACGGCCAAAAACCTGTTGGTAAAAGCGAGCATCATCAAGGTGATGGCAGAGAAAAGTAAGGCTGGAGTGGATATTTGAAGTTCCATGATTTCTTGAAGTTATAAAAGATTTATGCTTTAAAACAAAAACCCGAAAAGGCTTTCGGGTTTTTTCAATCTTTGCAAAAGAAATCTCTATCAGAGGTGAATCACCTCTCCATAAGCCTGTGCTGCAGCTTCCATGATGGCTTCTGACATCGTTGGATGTGGATGCACTGTTTTGATCAAATCCATACCTGTAGTCTCAAGTTTTCGGATAGCAACGATCTCAGCGATCATTTCGGTCACATTGGCACCTATCATGTGAGCGCCCAAAAGCTCTCCGTATTTGGCATCAAAAATCAACTTCACAAAACCGTCTTTGGCTCCGGCAGCTGATGCTTTTCCTGAGGCAGAAAAAGGGAACTTGCCCACTTTCACTTCATAGCCTGCTTCTTTTGCTTTGGCTTCAGTATATCCTACTGAAGAAATCTCAGGAATACAATAAGTACAGCCCGGGATATTGTTGTAATCAAGCGGTTCAGGATGATGATTGGCAATTTTCTCTACACAGATGATTCCCTCAGCTGAGGCAACGTGCGCCAAAGCCGGTCCTGTAGTCACATCACCGATGGCATAATATCCAGGCATATTGGTGCGGTAATATTCGTCAGTTTTGATTTTGCCACGCTCAACCAAAATTCCGACGTCTTCCAGGCCGATGTTTTCAACATTAGATACAACCCCTACCGCTGAAAGAACCACATCACATTCGATGACTGTTTCTGCCCCCTTCTTGTCTTTTACGGTTACCTTACAGCCTTTACCTTTGGTATCCACTGCAGTCACCTCGGTAGAGGTCATGATTTTCAATCCGTTTTTCTTATAGATTTTTTCCAAAGTTTTGGAAACCTCCTCATCTTCATTTGGCACAATCCTGTCCATAAACTCTACAATGGTCACTTCTGTGCCAATGGAGCTGTACACATAGGCGAATTCGACACCGATAGCTCCTGAACCTACCACAACCATTTTTTCAGGCTTCTTTTCCAAAACCATGGCTTTGCGATAGCCAATTATTTTTTCGTTGTCGATTTTTACAGCAGGAAGTTCGCGTGCACGGCCTCCTGTTGCGATGATGATATGGTCTGCGGCATAGACGGTTTTTTTACCTTCGCTGTCTGCAACTTCGATTTTTTTGCCGGGCTGTACTTTTCCCCAGCCTAAAAGTTGGTCGATTTTATTTTTTTTCAGTAAAAACTGAATCCCTTTGGACATGCCTCCCGCTACATCACGGCTTCTTTTGACCATGGCCGTGAAATCCACTTCTGCATCTTTTACCTTGATTCCATAATCTTCGGCATGGTGGATATATTCAAAAACCTGGGCACTTTTGATCAATGCTTTTGTTGGGATACAACCCCAATTGAGGCATATTCCACCGAGTTCAGCAGCTTCTACTACTGCGGTTTTCAAACCCAATTGGGCAGCACGGATCGCCGCTACATACCCACCCGGACCGGAGCCCAAAACAATCACATCATATTTTGTTGAAGACATATTCTTACTATTTAATATTAAAATAAGCTTCGCAAAAATAGGGCTTTTAGGCTGAGAAAAAAATCAGAATCAGACATAAGATGAGAGATTTGAGACAGGAGACTTTCCTAAATAAGATTCATTTAAAAAACCAAAACTAATTTGATTGGGTCAATATTTTTTTCTTTTACCGCAAAGAGGGCAAAGGTTTCGCTATGTACGCAATGAAAAATTTTAGAATTCTTCAATTTGAGATGATAAAATTCAATTTATTTCAAGTATCGAAAAAAACCTGATGCATTCATCATTAAACATTATTCACCCCTTCGCGTCTTCGCGTCTCTGCGTGCACAATCATTGAAAAAAAAAATCCTTATTTTTGGGTTTTTAACAGAAACCAACCAAAGAAAATAACATGGGATTATTAAGCGGAAAAACAGCTCTGATCACCGGGGCATCCAAAGGAATCGGTAAGGCAATCGCCGTAAAGTTCGCCCAAGAAGGTGCCAATGTGGCCTTTACTTACCTTTCAAGTGTAGAAAAAGGGCAGGCTCTTGAAGCAGAACTGACTGCATTCGGTATCAAAGCGAAAGGCTACCGTTCAGATGCCTCTGATTTCAAAGCTGCTGAAGAGCTAGTAAATGGCGTCGTGACAGAATTCGGCAGTTTGGACATCTTGGTCAACAATGCAGGCATCACACGTGACAATCTCCTGATGAGAATGACCGAGGAAGCTTGGGATGAAGTCATCGGAGTCAACCTCAAATCCTGTTTCAATACTGTCAAAGCGGCTACCCGCCCCATGATGAAAGCCAAGTCAGGTTCCATCATCAACATCACTTCCGTCGTCGGCATCAAAGGAAATGCCGGTCAGGCCAATTATGCAGCTTCCAAATCCGGCATTATAGGCTTTACCAAGTCGGTCGCACTTGAATTGGGCTCAAGAAACATCAGGGCAAATGCCGTGGCCCCGGGATTTATCGAAACGGAAATGACAGCGGTATTGGATGAGAAAACTGTCCAAGGCTGGAGAGACGGCATTCCGATGAAGCGGGGCGGTCAACCGGAAGAAGTTGCCAATGCCTGCGTATTCCTGGCTTCGGATATGAGTTCGTATATCTCAGGACAAGTCATCCAAGTGGATGGAGCGATGTTGACTTGAGAAGCGGGAGACTAGAGGCTAGAACCGAGAAAGTAAAAAATTTAGAATTTTGAAAGTTCAAAAACCCTGAGCGGACTATCCCGGTCAGGGTTTTTTTAATGGTTTTTGTAAACAGGGAATAATCTATAGCCGGCTTATTGAACCGAAGGGGTTTCCTGTCCAAAGTCAATCCCCATTTCCAGGAGGTAATTTTTCAACAACTCATCCGATAATAGTCTTTTGTTTTGACTCCAGTGTTTTGGATAATTGGATAGGGCGTTTTTTGCGTGGAAAATTGCTTTCTCAGGATTTCCGGTTTTATCATAAATCAATGCGGCCAAAAATTGATTGAAATAAAAATCCCCATATTCAAAAGATCGCTCAATATATTGAAGAGCAGCTACCTCATTTGATTCTGACAACAAAAAGTCTTCCCACTTTGCTGTTTGAGTCTTGCTGAAATCCAAACTATCCGGAATTTCAAATTGGTGATAGGCTAGCATGGTTTCTGAGAGCATGGTGAGGGATTCCTTATTTTTTGGGTACATCTTGTTATTAAAATAGGTGGAAAACAAAAAAGGAGTTTGGGTTTTTGGACCCATCCCTTTTTTGGCAGCCTTCATAACCCGCTTTTCAATTTTTCTACTTCCGGTAAAAATATATTTTATCCTGCCTTCATGGTCAAAAATGAAGAAATTAGGAAAAACAAAATAGTTTGTAAATATCGTTTCCTCATTGTTTTCTTTGATTTTATACCCTTCATCAATCCCTGTTTCGAAAAGTTCAGACATGGTTTCGGCCTTCAGACCTTCGGGGTGGCCATATGCCACACTGATAAAATTTTGGTTGATAAAATCTCCTGCCTCCTTGCTGTTCCCCAATGAATGATAGGCCAACAAAGAATATCCACAGTGGGTCGTTCCAAACATAACCAATACATGTTTCTGATCTATGGCGGCTTGCTCGAACGCCTCCTTGAGTGAAATCGCCTGAAAGTTGACCCCTTGCCCATAGCTATATATTGGAAGGAGAATGAAAGAAATTGAAATTAAAAGTGTTTTTAATGACATAAGTTTAAAGGTGTTTTCTAGTAACAATGGACATTTCATTTTTTTACCTTCGACAAGTCGATGCGATAAAATTCATATTGGTCTTCATTGGCTTGTTGTGGCTTATTTATAAACAATCCCCTCGATGTCAAAAACCAATTTTCTAAATCCAATTCATGTTCAAAGTCAAAAAAATATTCCCCAAGGGGTTCCCAATCTCCGGAGAAAAAGGACAAAACATAGTGTTTGGTTCTTTCAAATCTAGATTCCCCATCCCCTGATTCATGAGTTTTGGAAGCTCTTATGAATAGATCATTTGATGGATCGTGAAGTAAGAAAATGTGGGAAGAAGCTTCTTTAGAGGTGGCAAAAACAGTAAATCCTTCACCCCATGGCATTGCTTTTCCAGAAATGTAAGTGAAATTAATTCCGGATTTTGGAGTCAACTCCTCCTCAAGAATTAAATCATTCAACTTATAAATAGTATCAGAATATGGCCAAGACAAATAATAGTAGC
>NZ_CDSBKL010000225.1:0-6665 GCF_977115555.1 Aquiflexum sp. | reverse complement strand
CCAGGGACACAGATGATGCCAACGATCTTCTGCAGGATACTATGGTCAAAGCTTTTACCAACAAAGATAAATTCACAGAAGGAACAAACCTGAAGGCGTGGCTTTATACGATTATGAAGAATACCTTTATCACCAACTACCAAAGAATGGTAAGAAGAGGTACATTTGTTGACACAACCGATAATTTGCATTATCTTAATTCAGGAGACGTTCTAGTTGAAAATGGAGCTTATGGCGACTTTGCTATGAATGACATCCAAGTGGCCATCGAAAACCTTGAAGAGGTTTATAAGACTCCCTTTATGATGCACTTCAGAGGTTTCAAATACCATGAGATTGCAGACAAATTGGATATTCCTATCGGAACTGTAAAAAATAGAATACATATAGCCAGGAAACTACTCAAAGATGACTTGCATATGTACAAACATAGAAATTAATGTCAAAAAGAAAGAAAAGCGTGGTAGTGATTGGTTCGGGTTTTGCCGGACTGTCCGCAGCCACACACCTGGCAAATGCCGGATATCAAGTAACACTTCTAGAAAAAAATGATACCCCCGGGGGAAGAGCGAGACAGTTCGAATCCGAGGGTTTTGTTTTTGATATGGGTCCCAGCTGGTATTGGATGCCGGATGTGTTTGAAACTTACTTTGGAAGCTTTGGGAAAAAACCTTCTGACTATTATGACCTCGTACGGCTTAGCCCTTCATACACAGTGGTTTTTGGAGAGAATGATTTCATGGAAATACCTTCAAATCTGAAAGATTTCAAGAACCTTTTGGAATCATTGGAACCGGGGGTTGGACCAAAATTAGATGAATTCCTGAAACAAGCCGCCTATAAATACAAAGTGGGGATCCAAGATTTGGTTTATAAGCCCAGCAGGTCTTTAATGGAATTCACCAATCCCAAGCTACTCGTGGATGTGGTAAGGATGGATGTTTTCCAGTCTATGTCAAAGCATGTGCGGAAGTTTTTTACAAACGAAAAAATCATCCGGCTGATGGAGTTTCCTGTCCTTTTTTTGGGAGAAACAGCTGACAATATCCCCGCACTCTATAGTCTGATGAATTATGCGGATATAGCTTTGGGAACATGGTATCCTATGGGAGGAATGTACAAAATAGTCGAAGGTATGATCAATCTGGCGGAAGAAAAAGGAGTAAAAATCCGATTGGGAGCTGAGGTTTCCCATATTAATGTCAAGAATGGAATTGCCCAAAATTTGGTATTGAAAAACGGAGAAAAGATAGAAGCAGACATTGTGGTGGCAGGTGCTGACTATCACCATGTAGACAGTGTATTGTTGGCACCTGAATTCAGAAATTATGATGCAGACTATTGGGATAAGCGGGTCATGGCCCCATCAAGTCTATTATTCTATTTAGGTGTTGATAAAAAGATAGAGAATATCACCCACCATTGTCTTTTCTTTGATGAACCTATGGGACCACATGCAGATGCCATTTACAAAAATCCCAGATGGCCTGAAAGACCTTTATTCTACCTCTCCGCAGCTTCCAAAACCGATCCTAGTGTTGCTCCTGATGGCCAAGAAAACTTGGTAATACTTATACCTCTTGCCCCTGACCTTCAGGATGGAGAAGAAATTAGAGAGAAATATTTCCATATGGTTATGGACAGACTTGAAAAGCTTATCGGGCAGGAAATCAGGAGCCATATTATTTATAAGCGCTCCTATGCACACAGTGATTTTAAAGCGGATTATCATGCTTTCAAAGGAAATGCCTATGGATTGGCAAATACACTCTTCCAAACAGCGATCCTAAAGCCCTCCCTTAAAAATAAAAAAGTCAAGAACTTATACTATACTGGACAACTGACTGTTCCGGGGCCCGGCGTCCCTCCAAGTCTTATTTCAGGACATGTAGTTGCCAGAGAAGTGATCAAAGAAAACAATTAGTAAATTAATTGGTATATTGAAGGTATGAATGCGAGGAGCCTTTTTGACAATACGACTTTCGAATGTAGTAAGCTGATTACCCAGAGGTACAGCACTAGCTTTACTTTGGGGATCAAAACTTTGGATAAAAAATTTCATTTGCCTATCTATGCCATCTATGGCTTTGTGCGGTATGCGGATGAAATAGTGGATACGTTTCATGACAAAGACAAGAAAGCCTTGCTAGAAAGGTTCAAGAGTGATGCTTATGAAGCTATCGAAGAAAAGATCAGTCTCAACCCTGTTCTCCATGCCTTTCAATTGATAGTAAATCAGTACAAAATAGACAAAGGGCTGATAGAGGCTTTTTTGAGAAGTATGGAAATGGATCTTGATTTCAAAACCTACAATGATTCAAGGTACCATGAATATATCTATGGTTCAGCAGAAGTAGTGGGATTGATGTGTCTGAAGGTGTTTTGTGAGGGGGATGAAGAGGAATATGAAAAACTCAAATCCCCAGCTTGTAAGCTTGGCGCAGCATTTCAAAAAGTAAACTTCCTTAGAGACATCAAAAGTGATTTTGAAGAAAGAGGCAGGGTATATTTTCCGGGAGTAGATTTCAATTCCTTTGATAAATCGACCAAACAACTTATTGAGGAAGATATACAAAAGGATTTTGATGAGGCTTTAGATGGAATCTTGAGATTACCCAAAGGTGCCAAAATGGGAGTAAAAGTAGCTTACCTTTATTATCAAAAACTCTTTGATAAAATCAAAAGCCTACCTCCTGAAACCATCACACACCAAAGAGTCCGAATTCCAAACAGCAGGAAACTGTCTCTGCTGCTGAGTACTTACTTTGGAACAAAACTCGGATTCAATTGATATCAGGCAATCTCCTTTAAAAAGAGAGAATCTGGTTCAAAAAAGTTTAGAAATAAAAAGATTACAAACAATTAGGCAAGTCCATAGTTAATGCATCATGATGAATTTGAAAGTACAAATCGATCAGCATTCCGGTTTTTGTTTTGGGGTTGTCTATGCCATCGAAATGGCAGAAGAGGTACTTGAAGAGCAAGGTTACCTGTATTGTTTGGGAGACATTGTACACAATGATGAAGAGGTTAACAGACTTACTAAAAAAGGATTGCGAATCATCGATCACGATGAATTGAAATCTCTCTTCAATGAAAAGGTCTTGATCCGCGCACACGGCGAACCACCCTCGACTTATGAATTGGCAATCAACAACAATTTGACTTTGATAGATGCGAGTTGTCCTGTTGTACTTAAGCTTCAAAACCGTATCAAGAATTCCTTTGACAAAGACGAAACAATTTATATCTATGGAAAGCATGGGCATGCTGAGGTAATCGGTTTACTCGGTCAAACCAATAACAAAGCTGTCGTTTTCCAAGACATCAAAGAACTCGATTTACCCTCCTTACCTAAAAATCTGACTTTATACAGTCAGACAACAAAAAGTACTGACAACTTCTACAAAATAAATGAAGCTTTCAAAGAAAGTGGCATTGAGGTAAATACCAATGATACCATTTGCAGACAGGTTTCCAATAGAGACAAAGAACTGAGGATTTTTGCAGAAAAATTTGACAGGATCATATTCGTCAGCGGGACCAAATCATCAAATGGGAAAGTCCTTTACAATGTCTGTAAAGAGAAGAATGCCAATACTTACTTTGTGTCTAATCCGGATCAGGTAGACATAGATTGGTTTACCCAAAATGAGACAGTCGGCATATGTGGAGCAACTTCTACACCTATGTGGCTTATGGAACAAGTAAAAGAAAGAATCGAGACTTTTTAAGGTTTCTTTTCTAAATTTGCAACGTGAATTTCAAAAATAATCCATCAAATCCGATAGGAAAAACCGGTGTTATCATCGCGTTGACCATCATTTTTATTTGGTTTGCCTCCTTGTTTTTTCTTCTCAGTCTTGATATTTCATGGTCAAATCCTTTGGTCTATTTGGGCATTTTGATTCAAACACATCTCTACACGGGCTTATTTATTACCGCTCATGATGCCATGCATGGTATTGTGTCAGAAAACAAAAAACTAAACCATACAATCGGTTGGATTTCGGCCATACTTTTTTCCTATAACTTCTATTGGAGGCTTTTTCCAAAGCACCATGAACATCACCGTTTTGTCGCGACTGACAAAGATCCTGACTATCACCCATCCGGCAAATTTCTGATTTGGTACCTGAGTTTTATCAGACAATATGTTTCTGTTTGGCAAATCCTGCTGATGGCAATAACATTCAATATCCTTAAACTTTTTCTTCCTACCGAAAACCTAATCGTATTTTGGATGCTGCCTGCTATACTGTCTACGCTCCAACTCTTTTATTTTGGCACTTACCTGCCTCACAAAGGAGAATCAGACAACAAACACCATTCTAAAAGCCAATCAAAAAACCATATATGGGCTTTTTTTTCTTGTTACTTTTTCGGATACCATTTCGAGCATCATGATTCTCCCGGTACTCCATGGTGGAGGCTTTGGAGGGTAAAAGAAGAACTCAAACAAGATATCTGATTTAATATTTATCAATTTTTTAGATTTGATTGAACAATTCTGACTAAAAACAGATTAGAACTTAGAAAACTAATACCAGCATATGAGATTATTCTTTACACTTATCTTCCTTTCATTTACAATTTCTGATTTATTCGCCCAAGGAGGTCAAGTCCAGGGACGGGTTTTTAATCCGGTAAACAACGAAGGGATTCCCTTTGCCAATGTGGTCGTTTTGGGGACAGACTTTGGGACAGTGACAGATGAAAACGGAAATTATATATTATCAGACTTGCCGGCAGGGCTTTACAATATCAGAGCGAGTTTTATTGGATATCGAGCCAAAACTTTCTTTGAAATCCAGGTGACATTGGCAAGAGCGGTAAGGCTTGACTTTGACTTGAAAGAAGAAGCATCCGAATTGACGGAAGTGACTGTTGATGCGGAATTTACTAGATCCGATGAGACACCAATCTCAGTAAGAAGACTCAATACCAATGAAATCGAACGATATCCAGGCGGAAACAGGGATATAAGCCGAGTGATTCAATCTCTTCCAGGTGTGGCAAGCACGGCAAGTTTCAGAAACGACATCATCATCCGTGGTGGTGCACCAAACGAAAATAAATTCTTTATCGATGAAATTGAGGTACCTGTCATCAATCACTTTTCGACACAGGGTTCCTCAGGTGGTCCGGTAGGGATACTGAATGTGAATCTGATCAAAAATGTGGATGTCATCACAGGTGGGTTTCCTGCTGATAGGATGAACTCTCTGAGTTCTTTCTTCGAATTTCAATTAAAAGAAGGAAGAAAAGACAAAATGTTTACCCAAATGACTTTGGGCGCAAGTGAACTTACTTTATCCAATGAAGGCCCGATCGGCGAAAAAACGACCTACATCCTTTCCGCTAGAAGATCTTACCTGCAATTTTTATTCAGACAACTTCAACTCCCTTTCCTACCTACTTTCAATGATTTCCAATTAAAAACAGTAACAAAACTCAACGCCAAGACAGAATTGACCTTCATTGGGGTTGGAGCAATCGATGATTTTGCATTGAATTTTGATGTCCCCGAAGATGAAACTGAAGAAGAAAGGGAACAGAGGCTGTATACTTTAGAGAATCTTCCTGTATCTACCCAATGGAATTATGCTACAGGCTTAAAGCTAAAAAGATTCAGAGAAAATGGATTTTGGACTTTCATTTTGAGTAGAAATATGCTGAACAACCGGACTTTTAAATATGCCCAAAATGACAGCAGCGATCCTCAAAATCTATTATTTGATTATACTTCACAGGAAAGTGAGAATAAATTTAGGGCAGAAAATTCCATTTTCGCCAACGGCTTTAACCTGAAATATGGGGTAAATTATGAATATTCAAGATATTACATCAAAGATTTTGACAGGTCAATTTTAGCTACAGAAGGGGAAATAGTAAATATTGAAGCCGAAGCATTTTTCAACAGTTATGGTGGATTTGTATCTGCAAGCAAATATTTTAACAATGAGCGTCTTTTAGTTACTGGGGGATTGAGAATGGATGGAAGTACATTCGGAAAAACTGCTCAAAATCCTCTCAACCAGCTTAGTCCAAGAGCTTCTGTTTCTTACCAGATCAAACCACAGCTATTTTGGACCGCCAATGTCGGCATATACTACCAAAAACCGCCTTATACTGCATTGGGATACAGAAACAGTGATGGGGAATTGGAAAATCAATTAAATGACATCCGATTTATCAGGTCAACCCATTTCATTACAGGGATTGAAAAAGTTATTCCAGAGAAAAACAGGAGATTTAGTGTGGAGGGATTTTATAAGCTTTATGCCAATTACCCCTCTTCGATCCGAAACGGAATTTCCCTTGCGAATCTAGGTGCAGATTTCGGTGTGATTGGAAATGAACCGGTAAATTCGGATTCTGATGGGCGTGCCTATGGATTGGAGTTTTTGGCCCAACAGCGACTCTTCAATAATTTTTACGGAATCGCTGCTGTCACTTTGGTGCGGAGTGAATTTACAAATCCAAATACAGAAGGTTTTGTTCCTTCTGCTTGGGATAATAGGGTAATTGTGAGTTTGACTGCAGGAAGAAGGTTTAAGAAAAACTGGGAAATAGGTGCAAGATGGAGGTATCTTGGAGGACTGCCATTTACTCCTGTGGATGTCGAAACATCATCTTTGAGGGAAGTTTGGGACTTGACAGGT
>NZ_CDSBKL010000224.1:0-6669 GCF_977115555.1 Aquiflexum sp. | reverse complement strand
TAAGGGTAAAGGATTTCTTTATTTCAAAAATGAAAACCAAATCCTATAAGAGGCCAAAAAAGTGTGATTTCATCTGGTGTGAATATGGGGGATATTCCGGCCTTTAACATTAATCCTGAACCAAAAACCCTTCTGTATCCTATGTTGAAAAAACCATTGACAGTCCCGGCATCAGGCAAAGAAGAGGAATTGGTACTAACCAGCTGTGTATCGGTCAAGCCGACAAAAGTTACACCCATCCCGAGTTCGAAGAAGTTTTTTTCTTTGCCAAGCAAGTAATTGATTCCCAATGGGACCGTAATCACCCTGACGCCATTGATGCCGGTCAACCCAAGTCCAGCCCGATACCCAAATCCGTCAGGCTTTGGTTTGAATCTGGATTCGTAATTAAAGGAGAAAACAATACCGCTGCCAAATCCCTCCAAATAGGCTGCCTGATGTCTTGAGCTTTCCTGTGAAAATGAAAAGGTTGTATTTAAGACAGAAAAAAGTAAGAAGATAAATAGCTGTTTCAAGACTCAAGAGGACCAATTTTCCTGCGAAAATAAAACTAAATTTTTTTATTTTCCCTTTACCTTGATTTTTTTGAGTAATTCAATTGAAATGTGATTTGAGAAGGATGTTTGTCGGGCATTTCGGTTTAGGCTGATTATATTTGCCAGACTTAAAAAGAATCATAAACTCAAATTCATATGCTCAAAGGTTTTTTTAACGTTCCCAAGCCGGTCAACGAACCGGTAAAAAGTTATGCTCCGGGTTCTCCCGAGAGGATCGAACTGCAGCAGACGCTGAAGGAATTCAGGTCGCAGCTTGTAGATGTACCTATGTATATCGGAAGCGAAGAAGTGAGGACAGGAGTTAAAAAATCCATGTCCCCTCCCCATGACCACAAGCACTTATTGGGATTCTTTCATGAGGGAGATTCATCCCATGTAGAGCAGGCAATCAATGCTGCCTTGGGAGCGAAAGAAGCCTGGGAATCTATGGAATGGGAGCAACGAGCTGCTATTTTCCTCAAAGCTGCCGATCTCTTGGCAGGACCATACCGCGCCAAGATCAATGCAGCCACTATGCTAGGGCAATCTAAAAATGCTTTTCAGGCAGAAATCGATGCCGCCTGCGAATTCATTGATTTCCTTCGGTTCAATGTACAATACATGTCCGAAATCTATGCGCAGCAGCCACCTGTTTCAGGTGGGGGTGTTTGGAACAGGCTGGAGCAGCGACCACTTGAGGGATTCGTGTTTGCTTTGACGCCTTTCAATTTTACTGCCATAGCAGGAAACCTCCCAACTGCTCCTGCGATGATGGGAAATACGATAGTATGGAAACCCGCCTATACCCAAATCTATTCAGCGAATGTACTGATGCAGGTTTTCAAAGAAGCAGGCGTTCCTGATGGGGTAATCAACTTGGTTTATGTTGACGGCCCTACAGCAGGTAATGTTATTTTCAACCATCCTGATTTTGCAGGGATACACTTTACGGGCTCTACCGGTGTATTCCAACACATTTGGAAAACGATTGGAGAAAATATCTTCAAGTACAAATCCTATCCAAGAATCGTGGGAGAAACAGGTGGAAAAGATTTTGTCTTGGCACATAAATCAGCACATGCCAAAGCTGTTGCTGTCGGACTTTCAAGAGGAGCTTTTGAATACCAGGGGCAGAAATGTTCTGCTGCTTCACGAGCCTATATCCCTTCTAACATCTGGCCGGATGTAAAAAAATACCTGTTGGAAGATTTAGCTTCTATGAGCATGGGGCCTACTGAAGACTTTACCAATTTCATCAATGCGGTGATCGATGAGAAGTCTTTTGACAAAATCTCCAGGTACATTGACAATGCCAAGAATGCCGAAGGTGTTGAAATCATTGCCGGCGGCCACCACGATAAATCCAAAGGATACTTTATCCAACCTACTGTCATCCTGACCAAAGACCCGATGTACACGACCATGTGTGAAGAGATCTTCGGCCCTGTTTTGACCATCTATGTATACCATGAGGAGCACTTTGAAGAAGCATTGGAATTGGTCGATCAGACTTCCCCTTATGCATTGACAGGAGCGGTATTCTCCCAAGACAGGTATGCGATCGAATTGGCAACCAAAAAACTGAGAAACGCAGCAGGTAACTTTTATATCAATGACAAACCAACCGGTGCAGTTGTAGGTCAACAGCCTTTTGGAGGTGCAAGGGCATCCGGTACCAATGACAAAGCCGGTTCAATGATCAATTTACTCCGTTGGGTTTCTCCAAGGACAATCAAAGAAACGTTTGTGTCTCCGGTGGATTACAGGTATCCGTTTTTGGGAAAAGATTGAGAGGAGAAACGAGAGGCGAGAAACAAGAAACAAGAGGCGAGAGACAAGAGCCGAGAGACGAGAAAAGACCACCGGAGAGTTGAAGCCGGTGGTCTTTTTCATTTTAGAATTTTTATCAATGAAATTTACTAGGATGCTTGAAAGGAAGATAGTTGTTGAACTTAGAGAATTATTGGAGGATTTTCTGTTTTAATAATAGTCAGAATTAGACCTGTATGAAAGGTAATTTTACACTAAGAGATTTTCAATTTTTTGGAAAAAAGATGTTTTAAATTAGCTTCAAAAAAATATGATATGTTTAGGTACTTCATCTTCCTTCTAGCGGTTGTTTTTTCTTGTAATTCCCAAGAACCCAAATCCTCGGAATTCATATCCGGTGAGTTGACTGCATACATCTCTGATACTTTATATTTTGAAAAGGACGAGTTCACAAAAAATCTCCCAACCAAATTTACCTACCTCGAGGAGAAGGACAGTAGTTTTCTTTATTCATGGTATGACAAAAGGCTATTGAAATACAGTTATCCTTCAGGTAAATTGATTTCGAGTACCAATTTCTTTGCCGAAGGCCCTGATGGAATCGGCTCTTTTATCTCAGGAAGCTTGATTACTGAAGATGGATTGTTCTTTATTTCAGATCAAAAAGTTGTTGTTTATACTGATTTTGAAGGAAAAGTGATCAGGCGGTTTCCCCTACCTGCTGTGCCTGAAGAAAGGTTGGCAGCTAATTTTTCTGCGATGAATGGCAATGATATGACCTATGATGCAGCGACCAAGACCTTGTTTTTGGCAGATGTTCCTTTTGTACTCAAAGAACCCAATATGGATTACCGGGATTGGTTATGGAAATTAGACGTCCGTTCGGGAAATTTTGATTCCGTAGGCTTCAACTATCCCGAAAAATACAGGGAACACTATGATGATCCGGAACTTGGGGTTTTTGCCCATTCTTACCTTAAGGATCAGGATATTTTTGTGGTCAATTTTCCTGCAAGTGATTCCTTATTGATTTTGGATTCGGACAAAAGTTATTGGGTTGATGGCAAAAGCTCCAAATCTTTGACTTTTGAAAAAGGGAAAACAGAACCTAGGGGAGAGTGGACAGTTTTTAATCCTAGTATGAAGACAAGTAGATACAAATTCACCCAATACGATCCTTTTCGGAGGAGACTTTTTAGATATGTAAATATTGAAACAAAAGAATCGGATATAGAAACTTACACCAATGAAAGCAGCTTTATTCTTTTGGACAATGAATTCAGAAAGGTTGCTGAGTTGTTTTTTGACAATCAAAAGATCTTACCTTCAGGCTTTTTCACTCCCAATGGATTTTATCTCAAATTAGCAGAGCAGGAAAGTGATGAAAGGGAAGGGTATGTAAGGATTCTTTTTGATTTTTGAGCAGGAGCAAAAAAGGAGGGTGTGGTATTCAATTTTTTTCTTTAAGTCATTATAATTTATGACTGAATATCAACAAGGCAATTCAGAATAATAAAGGAGGGGGCAATAATCCGATATTTGAGGAGGACTATTTTAAAGATAAGGGTTGACAAATCATATGTTGCTGATTTTCTTATCCTCTCTGTGATTTTCAAACATTTCGATTGCAGCCTTCAAAAGACCAAACATTCCGAGGCTTAAAACCATGATTCCTATAGATAAATCTTTTAAAATTCCGGTTTCATAGAAATAAAACCCTGTTAATCCCAAGATCAGCAGAATTAGGATTAACATGCTCATCAGGATGATTGCAATTTTCCCTTTTCGTGGATTTTGCCATACTTTTTTGGATAACTCATTTTGAGTTTTGGAGGTGTCCTGTAATGACGAGAAACTTATCCCTAAACCCATGAAAATCAAAACCGAATTAAAGTTATCAAATATCACCTCAGGATTATCTTTAAGGTAATCTAGTCCATTAAGGTATGGCTTAAAAGCAAAATACATTCCCAGAAGCATTAATGGGTATTGGGCATAGCTTACATAATGAAAAAATGTCTTGTAATTCATTGTTTCAAGTTTAAATTGAACATTTCGAGGTTCTGCTTCATATCATTTTTCCTGTATTTAAGAACCAAGTTTTAGAAACTCAATGTGGCTTTAGATTTTCTCACTACTTCTTTTTAAAAAGTGAATCCACAAATTCCTTTCTGTTGAAAACCTGCAGATCTGTCATTTTTTCACCTACGCCAATGTATTTGACCGGGATTTTGAATTGGTCAGAGATGCCGATGACAACACCCCCTTTGGCTGTGCCGTCTAGTTTGGTGATGGCGAGTGCAGTAATGTCTGTGGCTTTGGTAAATTCCTGCGCTTGAATAAACGCATTCTGACCAGTGGATCCATCCAATACAAGCAATACTTCATGCGGGGCATCATCGATGAATTTTTGCATCACTCTTTTTATTTTGGTGAGCTCATTCATCAGGTTGACTTTGGTGTGCAACCTACCTGCAGTATCTATAATTACTACGTCTGCATTGGTATCCACCCCCTGTTTTACCGCATCAAATGCGACAGAAGCAGGGTCAGTATTCATACCATGGGACACAATGGGTACATCGACCCGCTTAGCCCAAAGGATCAATTGGTCAACGGCCGCCGCCCTGAAAGTATCCGCAGCGCCTAGGACCACTGATTTTCCGGCTTGTTTAAATTGGTGAGCAAGTTTGCCGATGGTGGTTGTCTTTCCCACACCGTTGACACCAACTACCATGATGACATAAGGTTTTTTGTCTGCAGGAAGGTCAAAGTCTGATAAGTCTGTACTTTGGTTTTCTTCCAAAAGACCCATAATCTCTTCTCTGAGTATTACGTCCAGTTCGGCTGTATTGAGGTATTTGTCCTTTGATACCCTTTCTTCGATTCTTCTGATGATTTTGATGGTCGTGTCGACCCCTACATCGGAGGTGATGAGGATTTCTTCCAACTCATCCAACACTTCCTCATCAACTTTTGATTTGCCTACGACTGCTTTGCTTAGCCGAGAAAAAATGTTTTCGCTGGATTTTTGTAAACCTTGGTCAAGGCTTTCTTTTTTTTCCTTCGAAAAGAAACCGAAAATTCCCATGTCTTTGATTTTTAAAGTCCGAATATAACAAAAAAGTCCCTTCAAAGACTTAGCTTGAAGGGACTTTCGATTGCAAAAAGTGCAATGAAATTACTTTTTCAAGGTATCCTGAACCATAGTGGTCGGCACCATTTCCTCTTTGAAGGTATAAGCGCCGGTTTTTTCAGACTTGATCGCTCTGATTACTTTGGCGTATGTTACTCCACCTTCTTTTTTCAGGGTTGCTACTACTTTCTTAGCCATATTTTCAAGGTTTATATTGTTGCCGGAAGCAACCTAGATCCTAAATTATTTAATTTCTTTGTGAACCGTCATTTTCTTCAAGATCGGATTGAATTTCTTCAATTCAAGTCTTGTAGTGGTATTTTTACGGTTTTTGGTAGTGATGTACCTTGAAGTACCCGGAAGGCCTGTTGCCTTGTGCTCGGTACACTCCATGATCACTTGTACTCTGTTACCTTTCTTAGCCATCGCTGTATATATTTAAATGGTAAACCTGATCTGATTATTTAATGATAACGTATCCTTTTGCTTGGGCTTCTCTCAACACAGGAGTGATTCCTTTTTTGTTGATGGTTCTCAAAGCTTTGGTACAAACCTTCAAAGTGATCCAAGCATCTTCCTCAGGAATGTAGAAGCTTTTCTTGTGCAAATTTGGGTAAAATTTACGCTTGGTCTTGTTGTTCGCATGCGATACATTATTACCTACTTGAGGTCTCTTGCCGGTAATGTCACAAACTTTTGCCATGATATATGATCGTAATTGTATAGACGTTTTTTCAATTGAGTTTGCAAATATCGGACTTTTACCTGAAATACCAATACTCACCTCCAAAAATATTCAGTAAAATTCTCATTTTCATCTGTGAAGCAAGAGGCGAGATTCAAGAAGCAAGAAGCAATCAATCAGTAGCCAGTCTCAGTATTCAGTGGATTGTTCAAAAATTAATCTAAAAGTCAAAAATGAAGAAACCAGACCTTATGATTCGAAAACCTTCTAATGTCTGCAGGCCCGAAGTTCACAACAATTAAAACCATTATAACAAATGCAACCATTACAACTTAAATAACCAATAACCATTAACCAAATAACCAAGTCACTTTTCCCCATACGGGCAATGCTTGCAGCCACTTCCACAGCAAAATCCTCTCCTCAGGTGGTATTGTGCTGTAAAAACCATCAGACCTTTTTCATTCATATAATAATCACCCGGAATCAGTTTCATGGGTTCTGCAGGCTTCTTTTTTGAATTCATTCTTTAATCCTAAAGG
>NZ_CDSBKL010000223.1:0-6686 GCF_977115555.1 Aquiflexum sp. | reverse complement strand
TTTTCTTTGAGGTCTTTTCCGATGAATTTGGCTTCTTCAATATCTCCTTTTTCCAGTTCCTCATTCATCTCATCTACCAGTTCACCACTCACTTCTGAAAAGTTATTCACAAAGTTCAGCGGGTTTTGAATTTCATGGGCGATGCCTGCGGTAAGCTCTCCAAGAGATGCCATCTTCTCGGATTGGATAAGTTGGGCTTGGGTGGATTTGAGATCGGCATAGGCTTTTTCGATTTCTTTGGCTTGGGCAAGTTCCCGGTCTCTTACCTTGTCTCTTTCTTTTTTGGCTACTCTTCGGCTTTGCTCTTGGATAATTGCATAGGAAAGAATGACGAACAAACTAAAGTAGATAACATAGGCCCACCAGGTTTGGTACCATGGAGGCAATACTTTTATCGAAATCTGGAGCGGGTTTTCATTCCAGATTCCATCCAGGTTGCCAGACTTTAATTCAAGAATGTAATCCCCTGCGGGTAAATTGGTGAAAACTGCATTTCCGTTTCCTCCTGCATCCTGCCAGTTGTCATCAAAATTCAGCAAGCGATATTGGGTATTGTTTTTTCCACTGCCTCCAAAGTGGATAGAAGCAAAATTGATAGAAAGTGTGGTGATTCCCGGAGGGATTAATAAAGAAGTTAAGGTATGGTTGGGTTTTCTATCTAAAGAATCCAAAAATGATTGGTAGCTTTTTCCGTCAAGAGTAATTCCCCGAATAATGATTTTTGGAGGGTAGGGATTGGTTTTAATTTCTTTGGGATCAAAGACATTCATTCCTCCGCTTCCAGAAAAGTAAATTTTACCTGATGCCCCCCGATTGTTTATTTTAGTATTGAAAAGATTGGATTGAAGACCCCGTTCTGAACCAAATCGAACAGTCTTGCCCGTTTCAGGATGGTATTGGAAAATACCCTCTGAGCTGGCAAAATATACATTACCCTGATCGTCATCACTAAAAGCTCTGATTTCCAAATCCGGATAGCCAAATTCTTCATAGGTCAGCCAAAATTTCAGCCCATCGTATTCCTCACTGGAAAAACCAAACCCATCAATTGAGGCAATCCATATCCTACCTTTCATATCTAGATAAGGCCACGCTAAAATATACCCCAAACCCCGCCCGAATAATTTACCCTTTTTGATAATAGCTTTGGTTTTAGAATCGAGCAATAGCCAGGAGTTTCGCGATGCTTCATCCTGAATTAAGACATTATCTCTGGAATCAATCAAAACTCCTTTGAATCGGGTACCAGAGGTATCTTTGACCACATGATCAAAAATCTCGGTTTCCGGATCAAAAAAATCCACGCCTCCGTTATGATTGATCCAAAGCTTATCCTGGGAATCTTTTAGAATCCCAAATACCCAGTTTTGACCAAGAGTGCTAATTTCCTCAGGGTCATTTCGGTATCGGGTAATCAGCCTGGTTTTTGGATCTATTCGGTTTAGTCCTCCATTTCCCTCCCCCGGAGAACCCGTTCCTACCCAAAGTACTGAATCAGCGGTCTGGGTAATTCCCCATGGATAGGGGTGGGTAAGTTCCTTTCCTATTGATTTTCCGGGAAACCGTATTATACTTGCTCTCTCGGCTAAGTCAGTCCGAGTATCTCCCACTCGGTGAAGTATTGTCCTTCTATCGGAAGAGAAATGAATCAAAGACTTTACATTGCTGATCCGCTGACCTACCCAAAACGAACCATCTGACAATTCATAAGAAGACAAAATATCTGGGATCACCTTTCCTTTTTCATCCCTCAAAAGCCCAAAATCCGACTGATAGGTATTTAAAAGACTGATGCCATAGGCGAATTTGGGGATCCAAAGAACTCCTTGGCCATCCAGAAAAAATCTGCATCCATGATCGCTGGACATAGGGAGCAATTCTTTTTTTGTATTGGTACCGGAATGGATGGTTAGGGATTCTCCCGTTTCAAGATTTATTCGGGAAATTGCATTTATTTGATTGAGCCAAAGGTCATTCCCAATGAGTAGGTGAGACCCACCATTTTCAAAGCCCTTCTCTTTAAGTATTTCAGGTTCGCTTACTTTTTTAAATGTCCAAGGTTTGGAATGGGATTCCCGAGTTGCCAGTCCATTTCGGTTTACCAATGCGGTACCTGATTTCCCAAAAGGAAGAATTATAGTGGGATAAGAAATATAAAAAGATAATTTATTTGAGGTATTTTCATCCAGAGGGAATTCTTCATAGCTAAATTTTCCATCAGGATGTCTTGTTCCAATTTTTAGTTTTCTATTCTCAGAAAGAGAAAGAATAAAATTAATTCTTCCGTCCTCTCCGATATTGAGTTCCCAAACCTCTCCGTCTTCCTGTCCGGGCTCGAGCACAAATTTTTTACTTTCCGGATCCAGTTTCATGATGCCTTGGGAAGTAGCTGCGAATACTTCTCCATGCATTCCCAAAAGAACTTGGATGTAGCGTCTATCAGGATCCACATCCCAATAGGAAATCAGGCTGTCTCGGTTGGAATCATAATAAATCAGATTTCCAGTTTGGGCTTCGATCCAGACGCCCCCTTTATCATCTGCTTCTACATATCGGCCTTCATAGTAAATCTTTATATAGTTTTTCCCATCAAATTGATAAACTCCATCCCAAGTACCCAAGTAAATAAAACCATAGGTATCTTGAGTGACATCCGTAACCGAAGTGCTCGGCAACCCATCGTCGGAAGTGATGTTGTTGAAAATATAATTTTGGGCTTTTGCAAAAAAAGTTGATCCAAGGAGAAAAAGCGTGGTTAAACCTACAAGGAACTTCTTTTTTAAAAGTTTGGTATATGTGTTTTCTTTATTCATTCGATGTAATTTTCTTTTCTTCTTCGATCAATTCCAGGATATATTTTAATCTACCCCTAAATATTCGGTCTTTATATCCAGCTTCTAAAAGACTTTTATGGATAATATTATTGAGAAGATAATGAATTTCAGAATCACTTGACATACCCGACAGGTCAAAATGTAATCCGGCATAAGCTTTGGATTCATTATCCGAGATGTTGACCGTGCCAAATTCAGGATCCATATACCTCAGAATTCGTTCTGCGTAGGATTGGATCACGTCACTGTTTTTGTCCTCTATACGAAAGTTATATTCTAAAAAAGTCTGGTAACTGGACAGGACTCGTTTAAGCTCTTTGTTTGAAATCAGGCTTAGTGTTCCAGAGGATTTCATTTCGTCATAGGTGGGTTGGGTAGGATTAAAGTAGTGGACAAAGCCAGCCCTTTCCAAGGCAAAAACGGTAGGAATACTATCTACCTTATCGGGCAAAGAATCCAAAAGAGAAAGGATTTGACGGGCATAATCTTCCCGATCATTCAGAAAACCAATTATTATATCAAGACGATTCAGGTTTTCTTCAAAATCCTGTTGAAGGTTTTCCAAAAGGACTGCTTTCTGTTTTTTAAGTTTCCGGCTTTCATTCCAGTTGTTGACCTGAAGCGCAATCAGGATCCCGATCACCACGAGAATTATCTCCCCGACCGCATAGGCCAAATATCGAGTTATCCGATTTTGAGAGAGGAGTTTTTGGCGGATATTGCGGAAGAGGCTAATCATGGTTTTCTTTTTCGAGGATGGCAAGAGTGCTATTGGTTATTGATTCCAAATCGTTTAGCCATAGGATCTGGGTAAAGATGTTATTGTAATTTCGATGAATCAACCGATAAGTATCAGGTAATTTGAGGTATGGGACCAACTCCTTGTCATCCAAAATGAGTTGGGGATGTTCGGGGAATTCTTCTCCTTCAAATACCAATGGATTCAAGGTTTTGAATAAAGAAAATCTAACCATCAATTCATTTCCATCCTCGGTAAATACCACATTGGTTAGTAGCCGTGATTCTTGAAAAAGCAGTAAAGAAGTTTCGTAGTCAGTCAAAGCCTTACTTTCTTCCTCATTCAGCAAATTGAATTTTCCAGACTCTTTACTGGAGGTCAGTCGTGAAGATTTGATCGTAGTGGTAAATATCGGCAGCATTTCAAAAGCATATTTCCGAGTCGAATCGATCGGGAGGCCCGAATCAATACCACTTGCAATTTTCAGGATTTGGATATTCTTCTTCCGGCAATTTTCGAGGTAGTCAACCTTCAAATTGAATTCTGCCAAATTTTCTTTGAGCTCTTCCTTTAACAGACCAACCAGTATAGACTTTTCCTTCTTTTCTATCCGTTGCTGGTTTGCGGTATTGATCTGCAGGGCGATTAAAATCCCTATCGTTACCAAGATAATTTCACCCATCGCATAGGCCAAATATCGGGTGACCCGATTTTGGGAGAGGAGTTTTTGGCGGATTTTTCTAAAAAAAGAGATCATAGACTAATAGGCTTTAAATTTTATATCGGGAACTCCAGACTTATAGCCTTGAAAGCCAGTTATTTTCCCTGACTGGTCCCTAAGAATTTTTATGGTAGTTCTTTTATCCGAAGAAAACTGAAGAGAATCAGGACTAAGCTCCATAAGGATCATAGATTTATAATAAAAACCTTGCTGAGAAAGGTTTTCCCAAAGTATTAAATTGTATTGTTGATCTATTTTGTAGTCAAAGGTTTCTCCATTGTCCCCAATGCTGCGGAAGTTTGCCTCATAGTTTAGACTTGGCTGGGTATTAAAAGGGAAAATCTCCTTGATCTGAGATGGCAATTCGGTAGTATCTCCAAGTAGATATCGGATTACCATGTAGTTCAACGCTGATTTGTCCTTTACCCGAGAGGCGTAAGCATGGTAGACTTCCAAATTTCTATGATAAAAGGCAATCTTTTGTTTGTGTATGGGATCTTGAAGAAAATACTTAATCGCTTGCTCATTGGGCTTTTTTAGAGCCAGATCCACTATCCAAGGCTTATTTTCATGTAAATAGGTAGCATAAGCATAGGTCGTTTGCCTCAAGTCTTCCTGCGCTTGGTCTAAAAAACTATGATCTTCTACATAGAGAGAATTTAACATGGAAAGAATGCCTCGATTCTCTTCTTGAATTTTTTCTTTTTGTTGGATCAATTGTTGGTAGGATCTATCGCTCAGTTCCAAGGGATAATCTATGGTGCCCAAAGACCAAAGAGCCTGTAACTCGGGATTTTCGAAATCTTCATCCATAAGCTCTTCCCGAATGGTTTTGAGACTTAAGGTATCCATTTCTTCGGCCCATTTTACAGCAAGCCCAAACTCAACCAAATCATTTAATAGGTCTTGTTGTATTTCTTTCAGAATAACCCCAATGAACTGTTGGTTTTTTCGGTTTTCATTCCAGGTGTTCACCTGTAATGCCAAAAGGATTCCAACCATGACCAAGGCGATTTCGCCCACAGCATAAGCAAGGTATCGAGTGATTCGATTTTGTTGAAGGAGTTTTTGGCGGATTTTTCGGAATAGGGTGATCATAATGAAGTTTCAATTTCTTTTTGAATAAACGCATTTAGCTCACTTGCTTGATTTTGAAGACTTCTGGAAAATGAGCTTTTGGATTTCCAGTGAAAGGCATACCTGGACAAGGTGTTAATTACGACTTGATCTTGACGGATTTTTGAAAAATCATAGCTAAACGCATTTTCGGTTACACTACCACCTTGCTCAAACTTTAAATAAGGGTCCATGAAAGTAGTTTGGTTGACCTTTTCATTTAAATCCTCATAAATAGTGCTGACTAGCTTTTGCTGGGTGATGTATTTGCTCAGCTCTTCCCGTAACTCGAGATTATAAATCAAACCCAACTGTCCTGAGCTTTTCATTTCCTCATAGGTGGATAGTTCTGGTAGGTGTCGGGAAAGTCTAAAATAATTCCCAAATGCAAAGTCCAACACTCTTTTGGATGAATCGTTGAATTGGCCTGACTCCAGTATTTCCACCGCTTCGTCCAATTGATTAGCTACCAGATTGGAATATTCTTCAATACCTGCAAGGAACCTAATAATCTGATCCAAGTCATTACTTAAGCGCTGATGGAATTCATTCGATTTTCTCTTTTCCACTCGTTCCTGGTTCCAGTTGTTTACCTGTAAGGCAATCAGAATTCCAATTACAACCAAGAAAATTTCTCCAAAAGCATAAATCAGGTACCGGGTCACACGGTTCTCTTGAAGGAGTTTCTGTCTGATTTTTCTCAAAAGGCTAATCATTGGCTAACTCCTTTCTGATGAGTGCCAAGGTTTCATTGCAATTTTGCTGTGTGGCAGTTATGGCTTCTAATTGAGTCACCAGAAAGTTCATAAATGTTTGATTCACATAAAACGGGTCTTCCAAAAGTTGGTCAATCTCCTCCTGAGTGAGTTGGTTGATATTTTTTACTTTTTGACTGACATAATTTACCACTGCTTGGCCTTTTTCCTGACCTATTTTCAATTTCAAAATCAAGTCATCGTAAGTATTGTACAATCCGACTATTCTTCGTCTCAATAAAGAATTGGAGATTAAACCCAAACCATTTCCGCTGGTTAATTCGTCCATTGAAGTCGAATTAGGAATAAAGTCCACCAAAATATTGTACTGACTTTTGAAATTAGAATTCAATGAATCTCGATTACTTTGCTTTCCATAAATCTGATTTGAAAAAACTTGTTTGTAGAGGACTGCTGTTTGAAGCGTATTGTGAAGTTCCTGAAGTCTGATGGAATCCGCCCTCAAGTCCTCTTGAAGATTAGTAAAAAAAGTTTTTTCCCTTTTTTGATTTTTGACCTCT
>NZ_CDSBKL010000222.1:0-6702 GCF_977115555.1 Aquiflexum sp. | reverse complement strand
CCCCGTTGATCACACCGATTCTTCCCTGACTGTCAAAAGACAATATTCCGGTATTGATGTGTTGGATCATGATTTGAAGAAAAAGCATTTGCTCTTCCTTTTCAGCCCTTGTTTTTTTGAATGCCTCAATGACTTCATTGAAAGACATGTTCATTTCTTTGAATGAATTTCCAAGCTTGCTGTCTTTGGTGAATGAAGATGAAAAATCAGAATACCGGATTGATTCCAAAAACCTGGTTATTTTCCTGTTTGTGGTATTCCCATAAGAAATCAGATTGAGTACCAAAAAGAAAACAATCACTGAAAACATAATGGTTTGAACCATGGACTGTTCTTTAAAGAAAAAAAACAAACCCAAATAGGCAAAGACCACTATCAGCAAAACACGGATTAAAATACCGATAGAAAATGACCTAAAGCCCATACCTCTCCAATCTTCTGTACAATGATGACCTGGTCAATCCCAATTCTTCAGCCGCTCTGGTGATGTGGCCGTTGTGTTTTTGAAGGGCTTTTCTTATCAATATTTTTTCTACATCTTCTATATTCAAATGGTCTAAGCTGACCATTTCCTCCTGTTTTTCAGGGCTAAGCTGCTTTTGCATAAATAAGTCCTCAGGCTGCAGCACACCATGTGTAGTCATGATTACTGCCCGCTCGATGCTGTGCTGCAGCTCGCGGATATTTCCTGGCCAATGGTATTTTTGCATGCGCTTGATCAATGCTTCTCCGGCTTTTCGGATTTCTTTGTTGTATTTTTTGGAATAGACTTCGATAAAATGGTTGGCCAGATGGGGGATATCTTCCAGTCGCTCCCGCAAGGGTGGCAAAGTAATTTCGATCGTATTGATTCTATAGAGTAAATCCTGCCTGAATGTATTTTCATATACCATACTATGGATCGGCATGTTGGTGGCAGAAATCAACCTGATATTGACAGGAGTTGCTTTATTGGCACCAACGCGGGTTACCTCTCTGTTCTGTAAAGCGGCTAAAAGTTTGGATTGGAGTGGGAGGGGGAGGTTTCCGATCTCATCCAAAAACAATGTCCCTTTATTCGCCTGTTCAAATCTGCCGGCCCTGTCTTCTTTGGCATCAGTAAATGAACCTCTTTTATGTCCGAAAAGCTCGCTTTCAAAAAGAGTAGAGGTAATTGATCCCAAATCCACACCTATAAATGCTTCACGATGTCTTTTGGAATGTCTGTGTATGGCCCGGGCTATCAATTCCTTTCCAGTTCCGTTTTCTCCTAAGATCAACACATTGGCGTCAGTACCGGCAACTCTTTCTATTGTTTCGAAGACTTTAACCATAGAAGCACTTTGGCCGATGATGTCTTTGAATTTGCTGTCGATGTCCTGATAGAGTTGTTGCTGTTGGGTTTTTAATTGTGATATCTCAAGTTTTGATTGACGAAGCTGAAGGGCTGAGTTCAGCGTGGCCAATAGTTTCTCATTTTCCCAAGGTTTCAATACAAAGTCTGTGGCCCCTTCTTTGATGGCTTTCACCGCAGTGTTTACGTCTCCGTATGCCGTAATCAATACGACTACTGCAGAGGAATCTAATTCTAAAATTCTGTCTAGCCAATAAAACCCTTCCTGCCCGCTGCTGACATCTTTGGTGAAATTCATATCCAACAAGATGACATCATATTGTTCATTGATGATAAGGACAGGAAGAAGGCCTGGATTGGTTTCCGTATCCACTTGCCCAAAATGTCTTTTCAAAAATATTTTTGCAGCTTTTAACAAATCCTCATTGTCATCGACGATAAGGATTTTACCTGGTTTGTTTTCTTTCATAAAATAAGATATGAGACATTAGACTTGAGATGTGAGAAAGTTGGAAGCTGGAAGTCCGAATTATTTGAAGTCAAAGCCAAATTCTTTTTTAACAACCGGAATAAATAGCTTTTGATCCCATTTTAGCCAGGGGCATCGTACTTCCCACTTCGTTCTTCTTACTTAAGAATGCCAAAACTTGTACCGAAATGATACAAACGGACAATATCATTTCAAAATAGCTCAATGGATTGAAATTAAGCAGATTTTGTTGAATTAAAGGAATGATACTTTTAAAATATTATGACCTGATTTATTCATTCTTTGGTCGCATGCGGACGTTTTTGTTCGAAAAATCTCAAGGAAAAAATCGGATATGCCCTTTTTGATAGTTTTTGAGCGGTTTTTTTGATGGCATGTTAATTGGCAAATAGAAATCAAAGTAAAACAGAAAATCAATAATGGATAGGAAGATTGAGAAAAAGACCTGGACTCCAAAGTTCATCGCCATCATTGCCGGAAGTACCCTTCTTTTGGTTTTGATCATATACCAATTGTTCTTTGCCGACTCGAGGTCTTCCATGAATGTCAACATGGAAAGGATTACTATCGCATCTGTTAGGGAAGGTGAATTTACAGATTACATTCCTGTCAGCGGAGCGATTGAACCTGGTGAGGTTTTTTTCCTTGACGCATTGGAAGGCGGAAATATTTCAAAAATCATCCGTGAATCAGGTGCATTTGTCAATAGAGGGGACACAATATTGTTGCTTTCAAATAGCAAACTGCAATTGGAGGTGATGGAAAGGGAATCAGGTCTTTACTTCCAAATCAACAACCTTAGACAGGTGAGACTTCAGTTGGATCAAAATGACTTGAGTCAACAGGGTCAACTTGCGGAAATTGACTATCAGATCAGCTTGCTTAAACCCCAATACGAAAGGTTCAAGGAGCTTCATTCCAAAAAACTGGTTTCAGACCGGGAATTTGAAGAGGTGAAAGAGCAATATGAATACAATCTCAAAAGGAGAAAACTGACATATATAGCCTACAGGAATGATTCTGTTTCCCGGGTAGCACAAAAGCGGCAGCTTTTTGATTCCGAAAGCAGAATGAATCAGTCCCTCAATGGGGTTGGCCATATTTTGGATAATCTTGTCGTCAGGGCACCCATTTCGGGACAGTTATCTACCCAGCAAATCGAGGTTGGTCAATCCATCAATGCCGGGGAGCGATATGGTCAGATTGATATTTTGGACAAGTTCAAGGTAAGGGTTCAAATAGATGAACTTTATCTGCCGAGGATTAATACTGGCTTAAGAGGTAGTTTTACATTTTCGGGCTCTTCATACGAACTTGAGATCGCTAAAATCTATCCCAACGTAACAGGAGGTAGATTTGAAGTGGACATGATTTTCACTGGAGAAGTACCTACCGGAATCAGGAGAGGTCAGACTGTCAGAATCAGATTGGAGCTTGGTGAAAGTGAACAGGCTACATTACTTCCAACCGGAGGATTCTACAAAGATACTGGAGGGAACTGGGTCTTTGTGCTTGATCCTCAATCCAATAAAGCTGAAAAAAGAAATATCAGGCTTGGTAGAAAAAACCCTGAATATTACGAAGTCCTCGAAGGCTTGGAAGTAGGTGAAAAAGTCATCGTATCCGGCTATGAGAATTTTGGGAAAAATGAGGTCTTGAATTTGAAGTAGTTTGGGAGACCGATGTAGGGAAAAATTGACCGATGACCGATGACTGATGTTGGATTCTCCTGAAATAAAGATTGAGGTTGAGAATTAGGATTTTATTGAAGTGATTATAAATAAACGTTTAAGTTAATTGTATCAGATTAATTTTTGGTGGGTTAGGGGTAAATTGAATACCTAAAACTTTATCTGGAAATAAAACCTTAAAACAATGAAATTTAAATTTGAAAAGTTAATCATTTGGCAGAACGCTATGGATTTTGGTGAGGATGTCTTCAAAATAAGTTTAGGATTTCCAAAAGAAGAAATCTATAATCTCTCATCGCAAATCAAAAGGGCATGCGATTCTATTGCACTCAATATTGCAGAAGGTTCCATTGGCCAATCAAATCCTGAGTTTAAAAAATTCTTGGGTTATTCGATCAGGTCACTTGCAGAAGTAGTAACATGTTTGGAAAAAGCAAAAAGAAGGAAATACATCAATGAAAATGATTTTACAGAAATGTATGATAAAGCCTTTTATTTAATGAACATGCTGAACTCGTTTAAATCAAAAGTCCAATAAATATGGTATTCAAAGCCATTTATTCCCAGATTGTTGCAGATCATCGGTCATCGGTCACCCGCCATCTGTCAAGTATTAAAAAATCAATTTAACTTAAAATAGACATACCACACGAATCATGGAAAACATCATCAAAACCGTCAATCTCCGAAAGCTCTATACTACAGAGGAAGTAGAAACCACCGCACTGGATGATATCCAGATCGAAATCAAAAAAGGCGAATTCGTCGCCATCATGGGACCGTCAGGCTGTGGCAAATCCACTTTGCTCAATATCATCGGATTGCTGGACAATCCTGATTCAGGTCAATATTTTTTCATCGAAAATGAGGTAGCCAAATTCTCTGAGAGGCAGCGTTCTCAGTTGAGAAAGGGAAATATCGGATTCGTATTCCAAAGCTTCAATCTCATAGACGAATTGACTGTATTTGAAAATGTGGAATTACCTCTTTTGTACCTTAAAACACCTGCTGACGAAAGGAAAAGAAGGGTAGAGGAAGTTCTTGGCCGTATGAACATCATGCATAGAAAAGACCACTTTCCTCAACAACTTTCCGGTGGTCAGCAGCAAAGGGTAGCCATAGCCCGTGCTATTGTTGCTAAGCCTTCAGTCATCCTTGCCGATGAACCTACCGGAAACCTAGATTCTGCCAATGGAGAAGAAGTGATGAGACTTTTGGAGGAATTGAACAATGAGGGAACAACCATCGTGATGGTGACGCACTCTCCACATGACGCCAACTACGCCCACCGTATCATCAACTTATTTGATGGCAAGGTGGTAACTGAGAATATCAGGGAGCAATTCCATATTTGAAAAACCTGACAGATTTCCAATGACAGATAACCGATGATGACATCGGTTATCTGTCACTTTCCAATTTGATTTTTTTTCAACTAACCAACTCCTATTGCCATGCTAACCAACTATCTCAAAATCGCCATCAGAAGTTTCAAAAAGCATAAGTTGACTTTTTCGATCAACTTATTGGGACTCACTATGGGATTGACTACTGTGATTCTTATCATGATGTGGGTCAAAGACGAATTGAGTATCAATAGATACCATGCACTTGGAGAAAGGATTTATACAGTATTTACAAATCATGACAATTCTACAGGAATAGTCACTATTGGTATCACTCCTGCTGAGATGGCCGAGGCTATGGAGGCGGACCTTTCCCAAGTAGAAATGGCAACAGCAATTTCTCCTTTCATTAGTGGCGTTTCTTTTGATGATGGAAAGGAGATACAGATAGGTGACGGTTTATTCGTAGATCAGGAATACTTGGATATGTTCAGCATTGAATTTTTGGAAGGGGATAAGTCGCAGAGCCTGAATGATATCAACTCGATAGTTTTATCTGAATCTTTGGCTACAAGGATATTTGGATCTCCTGAAGAGGCCCTAGGAAAAACATTGAAATGGTCAGTTTTTGAATTTGGGAATGAAGTGATGGTAAGGGGAGTTTATAAGGATTTTGGTCCTTATGATGTAGATAAACCTGAATTCCTTTTGTCGTTTCCCTTCTTTAAACAAATGCTTGGAGAGGGAGCTCATTGGGATAATTTCAATGCCGGAACTTTTGTGTTGTTGCGTGAAGGAACTGATGTGGAATCATTCAATGCCCAAATAGCCAACTTCCTAAAAGATAGAAAAGCCGAAAGCAATGTAACTCCCTTTGTTCAGGCATATGAGGACAATTACCTCTATGGATCATTTGAAGATGGAAAAGTAGTAGGGGGGAGGATCAATTATGTGTGGATATTTTCGGCGATCGCCTTTTTCATCCTATTGATAGCCTGTATCAATTTTATGAACCTGACCACTGCAAGGTCGATGAACAGACTCAAGGAGATTGGAGTCAAAAAATCCATGGGAGCCAGTCGAGTGGGTTTGTTTAGCCAATTTATGGTCGAATCCATGCTGCTCACTTTCTTTGCAATGATTCTTGCGTTGGTTTTGACAACCATGTTACAGCCATTTTTCAATCAGGTTACCCTTAAGGAACTGAACTTCAGTTTGACGGTTTCTGAAATTCTGATTTTGGTTTTGATTTGGGCATTTACAGGATTGCTTGCAGGGATTTATCCTTCGGTCTATTTATCAAAGTTCCAGCCGATCCAAATCCTCAAAAGTACCCTCAAGGGGAGTTTTGGAGAACTTTTGGCAAGAAAAGGTCTGGTGATTTTCCAGTTTTCGATTTCACTTTTACTCATCATCGGCATATCGGTGATTGGCCGTCAGATGGCATTCATCCAAAACCAAAATCTCGGATACAACCAATCCCATCTCCTTCAGGTCAATTCATCTTCGCTTTCAGATACCCAACTTGAACTTTTCCTTAATCAGGTCAAAGGAATTTCAGGTGTGGAAAATGCCTCAAGTATCTCACATCCACTTGTCGGTCTCATGAGTTCTACTATCGGATTGAGTTGGGAAGGGAAAAACCCTGATGAACAGGTCAAATTTGAAAACATCACTGTTAATATGGACCTGATCGAAACGATGGATTTTGAAATTTTGGAAGGAAGGTCTTTTTCCTCAGATTTTGGTGATGAAAAAAGTAAAATCATCCTCAATCAAGCTGCGGTGAAAGTAATAGGGCTTGAAAATCCTATCGGTGCCACGGTCAACCTTTGGGGAAAC
>NZ_CDSBKL010000221.1:0-6717 GCF_977115555.1 Aquiflexum sp. | reverse complement strand
ATGATTAGAAACTACCTCAAAATCGCATTTAGGAACTTCAAACGGAATAAGGGCTATTCGGCCATCAATATCATCGGCCTGAGTCTGGGAATGGCAGCCAGTATTTTGATATTGCTTTTTATCCTTGATGAACTCAGTTATGACACTTTCTTTCCAAATTCGGAGCGCATTTACAGGGTAAATGTGACAGGGGTGTTGAATGAAAATGAAATCGCCATTGCCACCTCACCCGCACCTTTGGCCGAAGCACTTAAAGAAGAAGTCCCTCAAGTCGAAGATGCTGTCCGGTTTGGCTTATTACGAACTTTTCCTTTGACTTTTGAGGAAAATGCATTTACAGAACCAATTGTTCTTTCTGTCGATCCTAATTTTTTGGAGTTTTTTGGATATCAAATGCTCCAAGGAAATCCCAAAACTGCCCTGACCGGACCAAATAAAATAGTACTTACTTCCTCTACTGCACGTAAATATTTTGGGGAGTCGGACCCAATCGGAAAAATGATCCTGACGGGGTCCGAAAAAACCCAAATGGAAGTCACAGGAGTAGTCCAAGATCCTCCCCGAAATTCCCATATTGATTTTGATGCATTGCTTTCAGGGGAAGGTTGGTGGTTTTATGAGTACACCAATTGGACGAGTAACAATATTTTTACCTATTTCCGGATTTTGGAAGGGGCGGACCTATCAAGTGTAAATACGGCATTGGCAAGGTTTATTGAAAAAAATGTTGGAGAAGAGATTTTGCAGTTTCTCGGGGTTTCCTTGGAAGCTTTTTATGAACAGGGTAATTCCTATAATTTTCAGGTGACGCCATTGTTGGACATTTACTTGCATTCCGATCTAACTGATGAACTCAAACCGCTTGGAAATTTCCAATACCTCTATATTTTTGGAGCAGTTGCCCTCTTTATCATCCTTATAGCCTGCATCAATTTCATGAATCTTTCAACCGCCCGGTCAGCAAGAAGGGCAAAAGAAGTTGGGGTCAGGAAATCTATTGGAGCCCAAAGGAGTCGCTTGATATGGCAGTTCCTCTCTGAATCTATAGGGTTTAGTTTGATCTCAGGGTTGATTGCTTTGCTCCTGATACTATTGGCTTTAAGACCATTCAATGAACTTTCCGGCAAGGATTTGAGCCTGCAGTTTTTTGTCCAACCAGGCTTTATCCTGTTGATCTTTGTATTTATGGTTTTTGTGGGAATTTTGGCAGGTTCTTATCCTGCATTCTACCTGACATCATTTTCTCCTGTAGAGGTTTTGAAAGGAAAATTGAGAGCAGGGCTAAAGCGTTCCAAACTCCGAAGCGGCTTGGTAGTATTCCAGTTTTTTGTTTCAATTTCTTTGATTATCAGCAGTATGGTAGTCTACAAGCAACTGAAATACATGCAGGAAAAGGATTTGGGATTTGACAAAGAAAACGTGATTGCTTTGCGTCATGTCAGGTCATTAGGAGGCAATGCCGAAGCCTTCAAACAGGAGGTTCTTGCCCAAGCTGGATTTGTAAATGCGAGTTTTTCAAATGCCCTTCCTCCCAAGTTGGACTGGAGTTCTGTAGTCCGGTCCAAAGACAAGGAACAGGATATCTTGGCAAATATTACCACCGTGGATGAAGACCACTTGGAGACTTTAGGCTTAGAAATGGCGAGTGGGAGGTTTTTCTCCAAAGATATCCCGAGCGATACAGGCGCTATCATTGTGAATGAGACCATATTTAAACAAATGGGCTGGGACAAGGTCGATGGAACTCAGGAGATCATGGGATTTTGGGAAGAGAATTCAAGTTATAAAAAATTGATCGGGGTGCTGAAGGATTATAATTATGAAAGCTTAAAACATAATGTGAAACCACTCGTGATGCTGCTCGAAACTGCGGAAAACCAAAATGAACTTGCCATCAGAATCGGTCCCGGTGATGTATCGGATAAATTGGAAACCCTGGAAGGGATCTGGAAAAAAAATTCCAATGGAGCGGCTTTTGAATATTCATTTCTTGATGCGGACTTCAACCAACTTTTTCAGAAAGAGGAAAAGATGGGTAATATCATTTTGGTATTCACAATTTTGGCAATTTTCATCGCCTGTCTTGGATTGTTTGGCTTGGCAGCATATACTACTGAACAGCGGTCCAAGGAAATCAGTATCCGAAAAGCGCTTGGTGCCTCAGTTCCCAACCTCCTAGGAATCCTAAGTAAGGATTTTACCATTTTGGTGCTCTTGGCATTTGTATTGGCAGGGCCGGTTTCTTATTTCCTCCTGACAGATTTTTGGTTGAAAAACTTCGCATACCGTGTGGACATAGATTTGATAATGATTGCTCTTGCGGGATTCATTTCTCTAGTCATAGCCATGCTGACGATCAGTTATCAAAGTTTCAAGGCGGCTACCTTAAATCCTGTGGACCAATTGAAAAATGAATGATATTGATTGCCCGACAGCGGACGGTTTTGTCCGATGGGGATTTCTCAAAAAATTTAAAAGTGGCTCTATTTAAAGTTTGGAGCCTTTTTCCATGGCATAATAGTAGAATGTAAAAGTATAATCGATAAACAAAACCAATTATGAAAAATCATCAACCTTTAGTACTCCTTCTTTTTCTCCTCCTAATTGGAGGACCTGTTTCTGCATTCCAAGACAATGAGACACCTTATCGTAGTCAGAATTTCACAGTGAATGCCCCCGGAGACTTGGAAGTAACGACTTCCGGATCAGCAATTTCGGTCTCAGGAAACAGCGGCAATGCTGTAGTAATAGATATGTATGTGAAATACAAAGGCAAGGCAGTAGAGTCCCCAAATTCAGAAGTAGAGGAAATGTTAGAAAACTATGAACTGGATTTTTCACAAAATGGAAACAAGATTTCAGTTAGTGCCAAGCAAAAGGGGAATTGGGGTTGGAATTCTAACAATAAGATCAATCTGTCCTTTCATATTTCGGTTCCTCACCAAATGTCCACTTCGGTCAAATCAAGTGGCGGGTCAATTTCCATGTCAGACATTTCAGGCAAACATGAAGTCAACACAAGTGGTGGGAGTGTCAAGATTTATAGAAGCGAGGGGGAATTGATTACCAAAAGCTCCGGAGGCTCATTTCGTTTGGAAGAATTTAAAGGAGATGCGAGCATTCAGACTAGTGGAGGATCCATCAAGATCAACCAAATGATCGGAGACCTTAGCATTTCTTCTGCAGGGGGATCTGTGGTATTGGAAGAAATGGAAGGAAGCATCGATGTCAGCAGCAGCGGCGGGTCAATCAAAGCCCAAATGAATACTTTGGAAAATGGCCTGACCATGAAAAGCAGCGGGGGAAGTATCACCGCGGTTATTCCTGAGGGGATGGGGCTTGACTTGGATCTTTCAGGGGGAAGTGTGAATTCCACTATAGCCAATTTCAATGGCGAGATTAAAAGAGATAGAATACTCGGCAAAATGAATGGTGGAGGAATTCCTGTGACCATGCAAAGCTCTGGAGGAAGTATCAAGCTGGAGTTTGGAAACTGATCTCCCAGCCCAAGTCTGAAGACTTGAAGCAGTCTAAATGAAAAAAACCTATTGAACTTATATAGAATAGATCCATCGGAAATCCAGACCGGTGGATTTTTTTTTGGTAGGGGAGTCAAATTTGGATTGTTGGTGGGATAACTACTTTGCCCACTGGCGGACAAAATTGTTCGGAGAATATAAACGATTAAACTTAAAATAGGCTTTTTTTGGCAGTAGGATGAGATTTCTGATGGCATGGAACTGGTATTGAAGGGGTAAAGAAGTAAGGGAAAAGATAATTGAGAATGAGGGAGAGGCAAGAAACGAGAACCAAGAATCGAGTCTAGTTAAATTCAGATTGATGAATTGGTTTTGAAGAATTTTGCAACTCGACTATAAATGGAACCAAGAATCATGTACCAAGTACCAGGCCCGAACCAAAATGGACCGCGGACAACCTGATTCGACAGCGCGAAGCAGAAAACAGAAAAGACACTAGATGCGAGACACAAGATGCAAGACTGGATACCTCGACAAAAATGAAACCCGACAACGCGAAGCAGAGAACAATTACAACCACTACAACAACTAGAACCATTACAACCACAAAAACCATTAAATCCACAATCCCATGATCCGAAACTACCTCAAAATCGCTTGGAGAAATATCAATAGAAGCAAAGGTTATGCATTTATCAATATTGCAGGACTTGGGGTTGGAATGGCTGCCTCCATCTTAATACTGATTTGGGTTCAATTTGAACTTTCGGTTGATCGTTTTCATGAACATTCGGACCGGGTATATGCCGTATGGAGGAATGGTAACAGTCAGGGTGAAATTTTCTCCTGGGATTATACTCCTGCACCTTATGCACCTGCCTTGAAGGATCAATTTCCTGAGGTGGAGGAAGTGGCCCGAATCACCGAATGGGATCCTCTGCTATTGACCGTAGACGACAATAGTTTTTATGAGGAAGCGACCTTTACCGAACCGGGATTTTTTAAGATGTTTAGTTTTAAAGCCATAGAAGGTGATCCTGTGCAGGCTTTGGCTGATCCTGAAAGTATTGTTTTGACTGAGTCCGTTGCCAAAAAGCTTTTCGGAGAGGAATCAGCAATGGGGAAAATGGTCATGCTTGGAAAAGAGACAAACCTCGAAGTTAACGCTATAATTAAAGACTTACCTGAGAATACCGATTTTCCATTTACTGTATTTTGCTCTTTCAAAAAATTAGACCAAATGGGCTGGGTAGATGATTTTTGGGGAAATAATTCCTACCGGACATTTGCGATGCTTAACGAAGGTGCTTCGCTGGATGATTTCAATACAAAGTTTAAAAGCTTCACTGCCAATAATTCAGATTACGACGATATTTCTGATTTTCTCTTTCCTTTCGAGGATCTGCACCTTTATTCCAAGTTTGAAAATGGACAATCTGTAGGTGGCAAAATCGAATTGATACGCATGTTTGGAATCGTGTCGATCATCGTGCTTTTCATCGCAGGGATTAATTTTGTGAATTTGAGTACCGCTCAAAGCGACATGCGGTCCAAGGAAGTTGGGATTAGAAAACTATCAGGAGCAGGAAAGGGAATGCTGATCAGTCAATTTCTTGCTGAATCGACCTTGATTGCTGTTGCAGCTTATTTATTTGCCATTGTCATCGTATCCCTTATTTTTCCTTGGTTCAAGGAATTGATAGGACAAAATCTTGAAAGTCCTTTTACACAGCCTTTTTTCTGGGGGATTTCAGCTGTTTATGTATTGGTAATCGGCGTTTTGGCCGGAAGCTATCCTGCATTTTTGATGAGTTCTTATCGGCCTGCCATTGCAATGAAATCAAAATTGAATACCAAAGAAGGATTGGGAGTGAAGCCTAGAGAAGTATTGGTGGTTTTCCAATTTGCGGTTGTGGTGATTTTGATTTCAAGTGTTTGGATCATCAGAGATCAGATGAATTATGTCCAAAACCGTGACCTTGGTCTAATAAAAGACAACCTGATTTTTCACCCGGTAACTCAAAATATGAGGACCAATAAAGCTGCCCTCAGGAACGAATTACTCACTTTGCCAGGAGTGGCCTCAGTTTCTTATACATTTTCTCCTTTGACAGAAATATACAGTGACACGGATCAAATGAATTGGCAAGGAAAAGACCAAAACTTTAAGCCCAATATAAGCCGAATGGGTACAGATGCAAATCTCGTACAAACGGCAGGTATGGAATTGGTCAAAGGACGGGATATAGATATTTATACCTATGCCAATGATAGTCTTTCAGTGATTATCAACGAACGGACTGCCGAAATCATGGGTTTTGATGATCCCATAGGGCAAATAATAAAGGATGATGATTATGAGTTTAGAGTTGTCGGAGTAGTAAAAGATTTCATCATGGGTTCTCCTTTTGATGAGGTAAAGCCTATCGTAGTCATAGGGCCTGAGCGGCAGTTGAATTTCATTCATATCAGGATCAAGGAAGGTGAAAATCTCTCAAACTCTCTAGCTCAAATAAAAACTGTATTCGACAAGTTTAATCCTGATTCTCCATTTGAATACAGTTTTGTAGATCAGGAGCACGCCAGCAAATTCCGGTCTCAGGAACAGACGGCTTTCTTGACTTCCATATTTACAGGAATAGCGGTGGTGATTTCCTGTATGGGGTTATTTGGATTGGCGACTTTTATTGCTGAGCGAAGGAAAAAAGAGATTTCAGTAAGAAAGGTTTTGGGAGCTACAGTAGCGAGTTTGGTAGGATTGATTTCTTCTGAATTTGTGCGGTTGGTATTTATTTCTGTATTGCTGGGAATTCCGGTTACTTGGTATTTCATGAGTGATTGGCTTGATTCATTTGCTTACAGAACAGAACTCCATTGGAGTGTTTTCATTTGGACTGGAGGATTGACTTTGCTGATTGCATTGCTGACTGTGAGTTCCCAAGCGATCAAAGCTTCCATTGTAAATCCTGCTAAGACGCTGAAGAGTGAGTAGGGGAAATTATGAATTCTGAATTGATAATGATGAATTCCGAAGGGGTACAAAAATGAACAGTAATCAGGTGCAGTAGGCAGTCGCACTAAATCTGACAAAAAAAGACAGAGATTCTTCGCTATACTCAGAATGAGGGATTCGACAACCTCGATAACAATGACAACCTGACAACGCGAAGCAGACAACAACTACAACAACTATAACCACTACAACCACAAAATCCACAATCCCATGATTCGAAACTAC
>NZ_CDSBKL010000220.1:0-6887 GCF_977115555.1 Aquiflexum sp. | reverse complement strand
TAAATCAAAAATCCTAAATCAAAAAGGACCGCCAAACATCTTATATCAAATTCATTCGTTTAATTTTATGGCATACAAAATTCTGTTTTGATGAGGTATTTGATTTTGGTTTTGTTTTTTCTGTTCTGCATCGCTGTTGAAGCCCAACAGACTTTTTCATTTGACCAAAGCAAACAAATCACCCATGATGGAAAAGAAATCCCAATGCCATTTGCTGTTGGGATCAATGCTTCACAGTTCCAGCAAATGGATGTCAACGCAGACGGAGAGGAAGAATGGATCGTTTGGGATATCAATGCAAGGAGGGTTTTGGTTTTTGAAACGGAAGGGGATCAGTTTAAATACCTTCCCGAAATGAGCTATTTTTTCCCCAATGATATCAATGGGTTTTTGATTTTGGCGGACTTTGACCGGGACGGAAAGAAAGATTTGTTTACAAGCAGTCCCTTTGGCATCAAGGCATACAAAAATACAAGCCCTGCGGGAGCTGCATTCCCACAATGGACGGTAGCACAAAACTTCCTCCGTTTGGAAAACGGCTCCAACCTCACCGCCAACAACCTCGACATTCCCATGATTTTGGACATTGACGGCGACGGGGATTTGGATATTGCCTCATTCAACTTGGGTGATTATATGGACTTTTACCTCAATACGAGCATAGAAAGAAAAGGAGTTGCAGACATCGATGCTTTTGCTTTTCCCGAACCTTGGTGGGGCAGGTTTGAATTTTGTGGATGTGGGACTTTCAGTTTTGAGATAACCTGCGAGGGCTTGCCTATGGGAAGACTTTCCGATTCAGGCGAAAACAATCGAATCCTGCATACCGGGGGACATTCTGTTTTGTATTCGGACTTGGACGGTGACGGGGTCAGAGATTTGCTATTGGGAAGGGATGAATGCAACACCCTTTATTTTTTACTCAATAAAGGGACAGACAGGGTTCCTTTGTTTGATTCATTTTCAAATGAAGTTCCTGGTTTTGGAACCTTGCCTGAATTTCCTATTTATCACGCTTCTTACCTTTGGGAAAATAATTTGATCGTCAGCAGCAATTCCTCAGCATCTGCAGGGGTGTTCCAATCGGACTTTTCACGGAATATATTTGAGATTTCGAAAGGAAGCTCTGGCTTGCCAAGTACTAAGACATTCCTCCAATCTGAGCTGTTAGATTTGGGAGAAAACAGCAGGCCATTCTTCAAAGGACTGTCCACTTCGGGTGAGATGATACTCACCGGCAATTCGTTTGTAGGAGGGAGGAACATTGGTATGGCTCATCGGTTTGTAGTCAGCGGTGAGGGTTGGGAGTTGGTAGAAAACGACTATTTGGGTTTGTCTCAATTGGACTTTACTGACCTCCAGTATTTTGAATACCTCAATGCCGCCAACCAAGAGACTTATTGGATAACCGGCCTTGATACAGTCAATAATTCACTGCGCCGTCTGGTTTTTTATGGCACCAATCCTGATTTTGGCCAGATGAAACAGATATTCATTCCAAACCGATCACCAGTTGGTCAGGATCAAATCGAAATGTTTTCATTTGAGGGAAAAGATTATCTTTTGCTCGCAAGACAAACTGGGGAATTACTTCTTTTCTTCTTCGATTTTCCCAATGCTGAAAACATCAAATTGGTACAAAGTGATTTTCTGGGATATACTGACAATCCCGGATCCCGCAACCTAAATGTCCATGTTGTCCCAGGAAAAAACCCCTCTCTTTATGCCGTTGATCAAAGAGGTGTTTTGGTCTATATCCCTGATTTTATGAATCAGGTGGTGCGGCAGACCATATTGGTTAAAATTTCTGAAAATATGACCTCCCAAAGCAGGTTAGGAAGAAATACCTGGATCACTACTTTGCCGAAGCCTTTTTCAGACCAAAGGGATTTGATCTTGGGAAATACTGCAGGAGGCTTGGAATACCTGAAATTTCAAGGTGAAGGAATTCCTCCTGATGGCGAAGAATTTTTGGCCAAAATCTACCCAAATCCCAATAATGGAATTTTCAAGGTCTTGATTTCCCAATCCGCGAAAGGCAGACTTATCAATAGCTTGGGTCAAATCATGTTGGATGAAATCCTCATTCCTGCAAATGTGGAGTTTGAAATCCAATTGCCTTTTGCTGCGCCAGGTTTGTACATATTACAGTTTACCAATTCGGAAGGAAAGCACATCAGCAAAAAATTGGTGGTGCTGTGATTCAGTTTTTTTGAAAGAAAATCTTCTAGGGAATCCCACAAAAAGGAATAGGAAATTCTAGTTTTCTTCTTCTTCAGTGATAAGTTCCTCGAGTACAGGTAATGGCAAATAAATCATAAAAGTACTTCCTTGACGGCTTGGCAGGGAATCCAATTCCCAAGAAGCATGGATGCGCTGAAGACGGGACTGAATATTTCTCCACCCGTTTCCTTTCCCATTTTCCAGAATAGAGGTGTCAAAACCAAGTCCGTCATCCTCAATGATAATACTGAGCTCATCTTCATGTCTGACCAGCTGGATAATGATGGATTTGGCTTCAGCATATTTGAGGATATTATTTACCCATTCTTGGATGACGCGGTATAGGGATATTTCTTGGGTTTCGGTCAGTCTTTTTTCCATATCGTGGGTATCCACGTCTATGTAGACCAAACCGCTTTCATTGATCCTTTTGGCAAATTCCGGAATGGCATACTTTAGTCCTGATTGGATCAATGTGGCAGGCATCAGGTTAAAGGCAATGTTGCGGATCTCGAAATGCATTTCCTTCAAAATCATTTCGCTGCGTTCCACCATATTGATTTTTTCAGATTGGTCCTTATTCAGTCGTAGTTGGTGGATATTTAGCTGTAGTGCGGAGATCAGCTGACCAAATCCATCATGAAGGTCTTGGGCAAAGCGCTTTCTTTCAGTTTCTTGGGACTCCAAGGCAGCATTTAGGTAGGCCTCTTTGATACTGATTTCTTTTTCCTTCTCTAGGATCTGTTGTTTTTTCTGAAATCTGTTTTTGTTCAAAAAATGCACTGCCACCAACAAGCCAATGATAATCAAAAGCAAAATGACAAAAATGAAAACACTCTGGAGTTGGGCCTTTCTTTCAGAGATTTCCTGTTCACTCGCCTTGATCTGTTGGTCCTTGATGGTGGTTTGGTATTTGGTTTCCAGGTCCTTGGCTACTTTCGCCCGGTCTGCCGTAAACAATGAATCTTTTATAGAAAGCAGATTTTCCATGCTCTCAATGGCCTCAGGATACTTCCTCAAAGCCCTATAGATTTTGGATTGCTCGTCATAGATCCATTTATAAAGGTCTGCATATTGGGATTTTCGGGTGTAAAATATACCGGAATCTAAAAGGGAAAGTGCTTCCTGATAGTTTTTGGCTACATTTTCAGTCATTCCGGAATTGATGAAAACTACGGCAGTGGCATAGTCATTATCTGTCTTTTTATACAAAGCCAAACCTGCTTTGTTATAAATTCTGGATTTTTCAATATCTCCTTTTAGCAAATAGCCGTAACCCATGTTGACTATCGTAGGGGCAAAGGATAAAGAATCCTGAGGCGTCAGGAATTCCATTATTTTGTCATAATAAAATAGGGTGCTGTCGGGGTTATTTTTTTCACTGAATGCGCTTCCAATGATATTCAATGCTCTCATTTTAGCAGTCAAAAATGTGTCTTTTTCATTTTCGACTACCTCAAAAGCTTTCTTGCCAAAATATATTGCTTTGTCATAATCATGAAAAAGCCGGTGTGTTTGTGACAAAGAACGGTATATATCACTGGTCAAATCCAGTCTGTCGGTCAATTGGGAAGTTTCCAGACTTTCCAAATAGTACTTGATGGCCTGATCATAAAGCCCGGCAACTTCATAATAGTATCCGATCTTTTGGAGAACTTTGGCTTTTTTTTCCATATCCTCTCTTGAATCAAGGAGTGGAATCAGCGTCTTTTCGACCAATAACATGGAATCCCTTAGCTTGAGGCCTAGGTAATATTCATGGAGGGCAAAAAGGTACTCGGAATTTTGTGATTCAGTTTGGACAAGTTTTTTTGCTTCCGCAAAATAGAAACTGTTCTTAGACTGGGCCTTTACCGCACTGTCCAATAAGGACACGAGATCTTGGGCGTTTCCTTTAAAGGAAAAGAGAAGGAAAAACAATGACAGGTATTTCATGGATGATTCTTCTGAAGGCTTATTGGATTGAAAAATAAATAAATTCTTCTAAACCAAAGGATTATCCCTAGAAAAATGTCAAATGATCAAAACAATAAGTGATCCGGCGGGGGACCGATCAATAGCTTTCCTCTTTGCTTGGAAAATCTTTTGATTTCACGTCATGGATATAGTCCTGAACTGCCTTGGTCATGATGGACTGTAGGTTAGCGTATTGTCTGAGGAATCTTGGTTTGAATTCCTGATTGATCCCCAACATGTCATGGACGACCAAAACCTGCCCGTCTACATCCGGGCCTGCGCCTATTCCGATGACTGGAATACTTACTGTTTCGGCTACTATTTTAGCTAAGGAAGCCGGAATTTTCTCCAATACTATGGCAAAGCAGCCACAGGATTCAAGCAACTTGGCATCTTCGATCAGCTTGTTTGCTTCCTCCTCCTCCTTGGCCCTGACGGTATAGGTTCCAAATTTGTAGATCGACTGTGGGGTCAATCCCAAATGACCCATCACAGGTACGCCGGCGCTGAGAATCCTCACAACAGATTCTTTGATTTCTGCACCGCCTTCCACCTTGATGCCATGGGCACCGGATTCTTTCATGATCCTGATGGCAGACCGAAGTGCCTCAGAACTGTTACCCTGATAGGAACCAAAAGGAATGTCGACGACCACAAATGCCCTTGAAACTGCCTTCACAACAGAGGTGGCATGGTAGATCATCTGATCCAAAGTAATCGGAAGTGTAGTCTCATGTCCCGCCATGACATTGGAGGCCGAGTCTCCTACCAAAATGATATCTATGCCTGCACCGTCTACAATGCCTGCCATGGAAAAATCATAGGCAGTCAACATGGATATTTTTTCTCCCCTGGACTTCATTTCCTGAAGGATGTGGGTAGTGATTCTTTTGATATTGGAGGAGTTGTGGACAGACATGGGAGGCTTAATGAAGGTGTACGGTGTGGTTTTGAGAAGAAAGGTCAACGGATATATGCTCGCTAAGCGTGGTCGCTAATTCTAATCCGGTGTAATCCGGACTTACAGGAAAAAGCTTATGGCTTCGGTTGACCAAAACGGCAACCTCGATTTTTTTGACAGATGATTCCAGAAATGGCAATAAAGCATAGACCAAAGTTTTGCCGGTATTGAGGACATCATCCACGACTACGATACATTTATTGGTCAAATCAGCATGCGCAGAAAGGGAGACTTCACCTCTTGTGACGTCTGATTTGTCAAGGATAATTTCCAGCACAGTGATGTCTAAAGGTGAAATTTCCTTCAGAGCGCCTGCCAATGATTCTGCGAGCTGATATCCCATGCCCGTTATTCCCGCAAAGACAATACTGGATTCAGAAGCATTGCGCTCATAGATTTCATATGCCATGCGGGTGATTTTTTGGCTGATTTGACGGTGGTTCAGTACCAAAGTCTTTGTCTTGCTCATGGGCTTGTTTTTGAAAAACGAAAATTAAATCAATTGGCGGTGGTTTCAAAGCTTCAGGCCGCAAACTTGCTCTACCTATAATCGTCCTCTTCGGTCAGGATTTTGACATAGCTGTCATAGCGGTAAGGATGGATAAAGCCTTCCTCCAATTTTTGCCTCACCACACATCCCGGTTCGTTGAGGTGCTGACAGTTGTTGTACCGGCACTGACCGAGATACTTCCTAAACTCCGGAAAATAGTGGGACAATTCAAATTCATCGATATCCAAAATCCCAAACTCCTTGATCCCGGGAGTATCGATCAGGTAGCCTCCGTCTTCGATTTCAAACATCTCGGCAAAGGTGGTGGTATGCACTCCTTTGGCACTGAATTTGGAAATTTCCTTGGTAGCCTGCACCGCTTCTGGGACAATTTTATTGAGTAAAGTCGACTTACCTACTCCGGAATGTCCTGAAAGCAGTGTCGTCTTTCCTTTCAATAAGGGCAAAAACTGCTCCTGCAATTTGGTATTGTTCAAGGCAGAAATTTCATAGACCTGATATCCCAAGGGCACATAAATGTCCTTGATGTCTTCGAGATATTCCATGTCTTTGTCTTTGTAATCCATGTCCATTTTATTGACCAAAATGGAAGTGGGGATCCTGAAGCTCTCCGTGCTTACCAAAAAACGGTCAATGAATCCAAGCGATGTTCTCGGATTTTTTAATGTGATGATCAAAAAAGCCTGGTCAATATTGGAAGCGATGATATGTGAAAAATGGTTTTTTCTGGTCGATTTTCGGATGATGTAATTTTCCCTCGGAAGGATATCCGTGATGACGGATGAGGGTTGGTCAGCTTCCTGCTCGAGTTCCACATAATCTCCAACCGATATTGGATTTGTCAGTTTGAGATCATCCTGCTTGAATTTTCCCCTCAGTCGGGCATTGACAAGGCCTTTTTCTGTTTTGACCGTGTACCAGCTTCCTGTGGATTTGAGTACCCTTCCTTTCATTTTTTGGAAGCCTTTAGGCCTTTAAATTTCTTTCCATCCAACTGATTATTTTCTCCTGATCACTTTTCTTGCACAATTCCAGACTTTGGACATTCATGAATTTGATCTCAGGATTTTCAACACATTTTTTGATTTTCCTTTCAACATACCCTTCCTTCCGTCCATAGGGATGCAAAAATGAAAATATAGGTTTCGCAAAATTGGTGTTGCCGGACCGGATTTCCAGATGATACGTCAAAGCAGCAAAATTGAATTGGTCGTTGTGACGGAACTTATAAGAAAT
>NZ_CDSBKL010000219.1:0-6934 GCF_977115555.1 Aquiflexum sp. | reverse complement strand
AGCCTACACGGCCTCATTTAAGGATTTTTTTGACCTTCCTCCAGGTAAAATTTCAAAAATTCCACGTGTTAACAAGAAACTTTCCGAAATCAGAAAGGATAAGGATAAATACATAAGGGAAGCATCGGAAATCATCTCCAATTGTCAAAAAAAAGGAATCCGCATATTAACCTTTTCTGACCAAAACTTTCCGTCAAGGCTCAAAGTCATGGATGATTGTCCTATGGTTTTATACACCAAAGGAAATATAAACCTAAACCCAAACAGGTCATTAGCTATCGTTGGAACAAGAAATGCGACTGAATACGGTAAAAATATTACCAAAAAAATCATTGACGATGCAAGTCCATACCAAGCTACTGTAATCAGTGGCATGGCATACGGCATTGATATCGAAGCTCATAAAGCGGCATTGTCCAATAATTTACCAACAATTGGCATATTGGGATCATCTGTAGATCAGATTTATCCTGCCTTGCATAAAAACACTGCCGAACAAATGATCGAAAGCGGTGGTGGGCTTGTCAGTGAATATCCTCCCGGCACTGTCATGCATCCAAGCAATTTTCCAAAAAGAAACAGGATCATCTCCGGTTTATCTGATGCCGTCATAGTGGTTGAAGCAGCCCAAAAGGGAGGTGCATTGATCACTGCAGAGATTGCTTTCAGTTACAACAAAGAGGTTTTTGCTGTGCCCGGAAACCTTCTTTCCACTTTCAGTGAAGGTTGCAACAATCTGATCCGTACCATGAAGGCCACTATCTATACAGGACCAAAGGATCTTGAAGAATCGCTTTCTTGGTCAAAAGATAACTTGACAGCTACTAATACAAAAAATAAAATAATAGATCTGTCAAAGTATAATGAGGAAGAAAAAGCGGTTTTGGCAATCCTGACAGAAAAGAAAGAACTGGAAATCGATCAGTTGGCCATCTTACTGAATATCTCTATTTCAAGTTTAGCATCTACTCTATTAAACCTTGAATTTGAAGGTCTTATAAAATCACTTCCAGGAAAAAGATACAAATTTACCCAATAAAATTTTTCGATTTTAAGCAAAAAATCCCCTTTTTTTCAAAAGAGGATTTCATTTTTGATTTGTATTAAAATTTTTTATCTCCTGCCCATTTTTGGCATCAGTCCCCCAAGGGCTTTTTGCGCGCCTCCCATTTTATTCATCTGCTTCATCATTTTTCTCATGTCTGCAAATTGCTTCATCAGGTTATTGACTTCCGTGATGGTTCTACCGCTTCCGTTTGCAATTCGCTTCCTTCTGTTACCATCTATGATATCAGGGTCTTCCCTTTCCTTCGGAGTCATACTGCGAATAATGGCTTCAATTGGTTTGAAAGAATCATCGTCAATATCAATTCCTTTCATAGCTTTACCCATTCCCGGAATCATACCCATCAAATCTTTGATATTTCCCATCTTTTTGATTTGCTCGAGTTGGGAAAGAAAGTCATCAAAGTTGAATTGGTTTTTCCTGATCTTGGCATTGATCCTTTTGGCCTCATCTTCGTCAAAAGACTGCTGAGCTCTTTCGACCAATGAAATCACATCTCCCATTCCCAAAATCCTCTGCGCCATACGGTCAGGATGGAAAACATCAATGTTCTCCATTTTCTCTCCGGTGGAGATAAATTTGATAGGTTTGTTGACTACGTGCCTGATAGAAATCGCCGCACCACCTCGGGTATCACCGTCTAATTTGGTCAATACCACTCCGTCAAAATTCAGTCTTTCATCAAAAGTTTTGGCCGTGTTAACAGCGTCCTGACCTGTCATGGAATCCACGACAAACAATGTTTCAGAAGGATTGAGGGCCTTTTTCAAGGCCTCGATCTCTTTCATCATCACCTCATCCACAGCCAAACGACCTGCTGTATCGACAATGACTATTTTCTTTCCATTCCTTTTCGCATAATCAATGGCGTGATTTGCGATTTCAAGAGCATTTTTATTCTCAGGCTCCGCATATACTTCTACCCCTATCTGCTCACCCAATACTTTCAATTGGTCAATAGCGGCAGGTCTGTATATATCGCAGGCAACCAACAAAACCTGCCTTCCCTGCTTCTTGAGCATGCTTGCAAATTTTCCTGAAAAAGTCGTTTTACCCGAGCCCTGAAGACCTGATATCAAGATCACAGCAGGATCACCCTTGATACTGATGTCCACTTTGGATCCTCCCATCAGTTTGGTCAATTCCTCTTGGGTGATTTTGACCAACAATTGGCCTGGTGAGACAGCGATTAACACATCTCTACCCAAGGCTTGTTCCTTGATGGTATCAGTTACTTCTTTGGCTACTTTATAGTTGACATCGGCGTCAATCAAGGCCCTACGGATTTCCTTAACAGTCGTAGCGACGTTGATTTCGGTGATTTTACCGGTACCCTTCAGGGTCTTAAAAGCTCTATCTAATTTGGAACTAAGATTATCGAACATGCTGAATTATCTATTTGAGGCAAAAATAGGAATTTATTTGTGAAAGGGAGAATCGAATTTGGTATAAGGGATTTGTATTTAAAAAAAATGGTTATTGGTTAATGGTTATTGGATGAAAGGTTAAATGAATCAACAACCCTGACCATAATAAGCATCTTTTCCATGCTTTCTTTCAAAATGCTTTTTGATCAGTGCCTCCTTTAATCTTGGGGAATTGGGATTGATCTGCAAAGTCAGATAAGCCATGCGGGCAATTTCTTCTAAGACTTTACTATTGTAAACTGCCTTGGATGCATCTTTTCCCCAAGCAAATGGGCCATGATTTCCGATAAGCACCATCTCTACTTCAGCAGGATTCAACTTTTTATCAGCAAAACAATCCAAAATCTGTTGGCCGGTATTGTACTCATAATCTCCCTGAATCAAATCATCCGACATTGGAGCTGCACATGGGATATCCACCGTGAGATGGTCCGCATGGGTAGTACCAAAAATCGGAATATCTAGCTGCGCCTGTGCCCATGCAACGGCATAAGTCGAATGCGTGTGGCAAATTCCCCCAAGGTTTTTCCAATGTTTGTAGAGAAATGCGTGGGTTTTTGTATCAGAAGAAGGTCGCATGTTTCCCTCGATGATATTATTTTCAAAATCAACGATAACAATATCCTCAGCTTTCAATTCATCATAAGGAACACCGCTTGGCTTAATGGCGAAAACGCCTTTTTCCCGGTCCACGGCACTGACATTACCAAAAGTATACACTACCAGATCCAACTTTGGGAGTTGCATATTGGCCTCGTAGCATTGTTGTTTTAGGCTTAGATACTCTGACATATTTTTGTTTAAGGCCTATTGGAATAGAATAAATTATCTTATCCTGTAATATAATAATTTCAAAGAATCTTGTTTCATCCTTTATTTCCTTCCACAAACTCCCCAAACTTCCCATACTCCTCGTATAATTTTTTGTAGTGGTGAACATTTTCTGAAATAGGATGATATACTTCATCAAAACCATTGCTCATGGCTTGGATGGCAGATTGGGTGTCCGGATGTATTCCTGCTGCAACGGCAGCATAAATAGCGGCTCCAAGCGCAGGCGCTTGTTCTGAAGTAGCTACCTTAATAGGCATATCCAATACATCCGCCAATGTCTGCATCACGAGTTTCGATTTCTTGGCTACCCCTCCCATTCCTATTACTGTCCGGATTTTGACCCCCTCACTTTCAAACCTGTCCACGATTTTTTTGGAACCAAAGCAGATAGCCTCCACCAACGATTTGAAAATCCTTGCCGCATCAGAACCCATATTCAATCCCATGATGGCTCCTTTCAAAGCCTGATTAGCATCAGGCGTCCTACGGCCATTAATCCAATCCAAAGCTACAATTTTTGATTCATTCACAGGAATGTTTAGCGCTTCATCAGAAAGTCTGGCAATAATATTTTCCTGGATTTCTTCGATGAGCTTTACTTTTTGACCTTCATCTAAAAGAACACTGTTTTGAATCAAATCTATACTTGGCTTGGAGATCAAGTCCCTGAACCAAGCCAAAACGTCACCAAAACCTGATTGACCTGCTTCCAAACCGATCATTCCCGGAATCACCGACCCATCTACCTGCCCACAAATCCCCTGAATCAGGTTATCCCCAAGATTATCCTTTGAAGCGATCATAATGTCGCATGTGGAAGTACCCATCACTTTGATCAAGGTATTTTCAGAAATTTCCCCTCCTACGGCACCAGCATGCGCATCAAATGTCCCGACAGCTACAATAGTCTCTGTGGACAATCCCAATTTTTCAGCCCAATAATTACTCAGCTTTCCTGCTTGATTGTCAGAAGTATATGTTTCGGAATATAACCTGTCTTTTAGATCTCCGAGATAAGGATGAAACAAAGTTAAAAACTCTTTTGGAGGCAATCCTCCCCAGCTTTCATGCCAAAGGGCTTTGTGTCCCGCAGCACACCTGCTCCGTTTGAGCATTAGCGGATCTTCGCATCCTATCAATTGAGATGTAATATAATCACAGTGCTCCATCCATGAAAAAGCAGCTTCTGCGACTTTTTGATCGGACCTGATCACATGCAAAATCTTAGACCAAAACCATTCTGAAGAATAGATTCCTCCCTCATACTTGGTAAAATCTTCTCCGCCCCATGTGCGGGCGATATGGTTTATTTCCTCTGCTTCTACGATTGCTGTGTGGTCTTTCCAAAGAACCATCATGGCATTTGGGTTTTCTGCAAAAGCCGGATCGAAAGCCAAAGATTGGCCTTTTGAATCTACAGGTAAAGGGGAAGAGCCAGTAGTATCCACACAGATGGCTTTGATTTGGGATGGAAGAATTTTGGATTTTTCCACCACACCCTTTATGCTTGCTTCCAAACCTTCCAAATGATCCATGGGATGCTGCCGGAATTGGTTTTCAACCGGATTGCAATATTTGCCGGCTTTCCATCTTGGGTACCAAAAAACATGGCTAGCCACGCAGTTTCCGTCTTTGGAATTTACCAAAACTGCCCTGACAGAATCAGTTCCATAGTCTAAACCTATTACATATTTATCCTCCATGCTATTATTTCAAATATTCTGCAAAGCAAATTTGTAACTACCTAGATTATTTATTTAACCCTTACCATCAAAACAGAATTGGCAGGAACAGCAATTTTCAGGTTGTCTTTATCCAATTTAAAATCTTTGAAAGCTGCTTTCTTCACTACCTCTTTTTTCTCAAAAGTATTGTAAGAATCTATGCTCGGAGCAGTCACATACTCTGCAGTCACAGTTTTGGCCGATATTCCTCTCAATACCACATCCAAGTCAATTTTCTTGTCAGGATGAATATTGGCAATGCTGATGTTGACTGTTCCGTCAGGGGATTTGGAAGTAGAAACATTCAAAGCTTCAAGTTTTTCCTTTCCATAAGAAACCTCTTCCGTCACGAGATGGTGTGAAAGTAAAGTAGCATCCTTATGTGGTTTGTATAGATCAAAAACATGGTAGGTTGGAGTAAGAATCATGTCCGTATCATTGGTTAAAATGATGGCTTGAAGAACATTAACAGTCTGAGCTAAATTGGCCATATGAACGCGGTCAGCATGTTTGTTGAAAATGTTCAAAGAAATCGCTGCCACATGCGCATCACGCATGGTGTTTTGTTGGTAAAGGAATCCAGGATTGGTTCCCGGCTCGACCTGATACCAAGTACCCCATTCGTCGATGATCATTCCTATCCTTTTTTCAGGATCATATTGGTCCATAATGGCTCCATGACGCTCAATCAATTCTTCAATTCCTGCGGCTTTTCTCAAAGTCTCCAAGTAGGTTTCTTTGTCAAAAACAGTGGCTGACTTCTTATCAGTCCAAGATCCGGTCATGGTATAATAATGTACAGAAAGTCCATCCATCATATTGAGAGGGATATTTTTCATCAAAACTTCTGTCCAGTTATAATCATTACTGTTTGCTCCACCTGCTATTTTATACAATTTATTTGCCCCATAATCTCTTGCATAAGTCGCATATCTCCTATATTCATTGGCATAATATTCTGCTGTCATGTTACCACCACAACCCCAGTTTTCATTGCCAACACCCCAGTATTTGATATTCCAAGGCTCATCCTGACCGTTTTTCTTTCTTAGGTTTGACATGGGACTGACTCCGTCAAAATTGATGTATTCGATCCATTTGGACATTTCGTCTACAGAACCACTGCCCACGTTACCGGTAATGTATGGCTCTGCTCCTATTTTTTTGGCAAAATTCATAAATTCATGAGTACCAAAGGAATTGTCTTCCACTACTCCACCCCAATGGGTATTGATCATGGTCGGGCGGTCTTTTGGATTGCCGATTCCATCTGTCCAGTGGTATTCATCGGCAAAACAACCTCCCGGCCACCGGAGGTTTGGGATCTCCAGCTTTTGGATAGCATTCATAACATCCAATCTATAGCCATCCTCATTTGGGATTTTGGAATCCGGTCCCACCCAGATACCTCCATAAATATTTCGTCCCAAATGCTCTGCAAAATGCCCGTAAATATGTTTGTTGATTATCACTGTTCCCTGATCAGCATTGACTATCAGCCTGTTAGTTTGAGCTACTGAAAAGAAAGAAATTAGTATTGCTGCTATCAGCGTCATTCCTTTTAAACCTTTTGTCTTCATTGGATTTCTATTTGAGGTTATAAATATTCATTCGTAGGTCCTATTGATTGGATTTCAAAGTGAGTTCGTATATAGAATTGAATCCAATTTTCTTAGCAAAATCACAACCGAATATTGGAAATTAAACTTGAAGGGACAAATATTAACTGTATTTATTACACTAATAATTCTATACCTTCCATCCATGGAATCCTATTGGTTTGAAAACAATAATCTATATCAACATAAATGTCACATTTGAATTTAAATTGATATTTTTCATACCTTCTTTTGAGAATGGAATAAAAAAAATTTAGATAGATT
>NZ_CDSBKL010000218.1:0-6964 GCF_977115555.1 Aquiflexum sp. | reverse complement strand
TTGGGTAACATGATGTCCAAGACACAGATATCAAAGGAATCTTTCTCAAAAAACCTCAATCCCTGCAGTCCATCTTCAGCCATAGAAACTTGGTATTTTCTGCTTTGGAGACTTTCTTTAACAATCTTTCCCAAAGCAGGTTCGTCTTCTACATATAGGATTTTAGTCATGCTTTTGGTAATTGGATGGTAAAAATGGAGCCTTTGTCTACCTGGCTTTCAAGGTTTATTTTCCCCTTATGGAATTTGATTATTTCAGCCACTTGAGCCAAACCCAAACCATATCCTTTGATATCATGCACATCCTGTTGCGGTACCCTGATAAATTTTTCAAAAATGTCTGTTTGATAGGATTCAGGGATTCCTATTCCCCGGTCTTGGATCTTTAGGAAGACGTGCTTTTCCTCTTCTGTCAAAGAAACTTTGATAAAAAAATGCTCTCTGCTGTACTTGATGGCATTGTCCAATAAGTTGAATATTACCAAGGATAATTGTTCGGCATTGCCATTGACAAAGAAGTTTGTTCCTTTTTCTTCTAAACTGAACTCAAATCCTTTGGAATCCAAAACAGGTTTTAAGGTATTCAGGTTTTCGACCAATAAATTGCTTAAGTCCAAAGGGGTTAGCATTTCCGATTGATTGGATCCCAAAACTGACGATTTGAGAATATTGTCTGCCATGGAGGTCAGCCTTTTCAACTCGTTTTTTGCGATTTGGATATATTCTTCTTTGGTGGCCTGGTTTTCGTTTGCTCCAAAGTTTTGGAGAGACTCCAAGACCACAGATACTGTTGCGATCGGGGTTTTGAGTTCGTGGGTGATATTGCTGATGATGTCGTTTTTGAGGAGATTCAACTGCTGTTGCTTGATCATATTACGATACATCATGATCAGAGAAAAGCTGATAAATGTGATCACCAAGATTGCAAACAAAACCGGAGGAATCATTTTCTTGAATAAGTATCCATTTAAGTTTTCAAAGTATGGCTGAATTCTCAAACCAGGCGGAATAGGTACTTCATCCAAAGTCAGAATTTCTTTGTCCAATGAGTCAAAATCAGCCATTCTAAATGCCTTTCTGACCTTGGATTGAGGTGGAAATCCGTTTTTTTGAAGCTTTTGATTGAATTTTTTGTTGATAGATTCGGTATCGATGTTTTCGTCATTGATTCGGAAAATAAATTTGTTGGCGCTTTGAAGGGTATCAATTTTCTGCATCATTGGCCTTAATGTCGCTTTCAATGAGTCGACATTTAAGGACCTGCCATTTGTAATTATCCTGATTTGTTTGATTGAATCAGGGTTTATCATTTCTATTCTGGTTGGTGATTCTTGAATTCTTTGTACTTCAAGATGAAATACCTTGATGGAGTCACCTGAATTACCGTCGTCAATTTTACCTGTCCATGATGCAGAATCAGTCGGAAAAGTCTGAAAAATTGCAGGTCTCAAGTCTTTTACCATCATCGAATCCAACATTTCCGTTACTGTATTTTTAAAGAGGAGGTTTGCTTCTTGTTTGAAACCTGTTTGGTAATCCTTATATACAGACCTCAGCCATAGAATCTGCAAAACCAAAAGCACCAAAATGCTTCCAGTCATCAAGGCAAGATAGAGGTTGTTTTTCTTTTGCATGAAACAAAGATATCGGCTTTTTCAAGGTTTGCGACAGGACATTAACCTTAATTAACCTTGTATTCAGGTTGCTTAACCTAGTTCTATTTTTTGCCTTTCTACTTTTGGTCCAACAAAACCTAAATCATTATGAAAAAATATATTTTAGCCATTTTAGTCTGTGCCTCTTGGGGATTTATCAGCTCTGAAGTTTCTCAGGGAGTGATCACTTATACTACCAAAGTGAATATGCATAAAAGGATTCCACCTGAACAGGAAGAAATGAAAAAGATGGTGCCTGAATTCAATACCACACAAAACAATCTTTTTTTCAATGAATTGGAAAGCTTATACAAACCACTTCCGGTAGATGAAAATCCATTTGACCAAAGTTCGGGTGGAGGTTCATGGACAAGTTCCGGTGGGGGAGGAGGCCAAAGGGTAATCCGGATGGTGATGCAAAATGAAACCTATCTCAATCGAGACAATGACATGATGACCCAATTGAAAGAGTTTATGGGTAAAAAGTACATTATCAAAAATGAGCCAAGTAGGATTCCCTGGAAACTGGGTCAGGAATCCAGAGAAATAGCAGGCTATCCATGTAAGAATGCTAGCTATACGGATGAAAACAAGAGGGAAATTACAGCTTGGTATACAGAAGAAATCCGGCTTCCAATTGGTCCTGAAGGCTTCTATGGCTTACCGGGTTTGATTTTGGAAGTGAGTGTCAATGTCGATGATATCGTCATCACAGCAGATAAAATTGATTTACGGGGATTGAAGAAGAATGAACTCAAAGAACCCAAAGGAGGAGAAGAAATGACGGATGAGGCCTATAAGGCAATGGTCCAGACTGAAATGGAAAAAATGGGTATTCAAGGCGGAAAAGGCGGAATGAGGATGATTATCAAAAATTAGATAGGAAATCCGGGTAGAGAGATACTTTAGCCAAGTCCCGAGAATCAAAAATGGGAAGAGCGGGATAGTGTCGGTAATTCCTTCCTTTTTCTTGATGTAAAGGTCTCTCATCCGTCATCGCTCACCGATTTCCAACACACCAGCTTCCATACTTCCAACTATGAAAACAACCACTATTTTCCTTTTCTTCCTTTTTTTGATAACAAATCTTGCCGCCCAAAGTAACAGGTGGTCTGTATCAGGTATCATACAAGATCCAACGGGAAAGCCACTTCCCTCTGCAACCATTACCCTTTTAGATCCAAATGATTCGACATTGGTGACTTTTGGGGTGAGCAATCCCTCCGGGAATTTTGAGATCAAAAACCTTAGAGAAAATGAACTGTTGCTGCAGATTTCCTTTGTTGGTTTTAGTCAGGTTTTACAGATTATCAAAAGACCTGAATCCATGCCATCGCTTTCATTAGGTTTGATCAAAATGAATGAAAATACAGCTGAGTTGGATATGGTTACGGTAGAAGATATTGCTCCTGTGACGATCAAAAAAGACACAATCGAATACAATGCGATGGCCTTCAAAACCCAACCCAATGCCAATGTGGAAGATCTTCTCAAGCGGTTGCCGGGGGTGGAAGTAGATGCCGACGGCAATATCAAAGCCCAAGGTGAAAAGGTTCAGCGGATTTTTGTGGATGGAAAGGAATTCTTTGGAAATGATCCCAAAATGGCCTCCAAAAACCTCCTTGCAGAGGCAATATCCAAAATTCAGATTTATGACCGGAAATCAGATCAAGCTGCATTTACAGGAATTGACGACGGCAAAAGGGAAAAAACCATCAACCTTAGCCTGAAAGAAGACTACAAGAAGGGCTATTTCGGAACTTTAAACGGAGGAGCGGGAACAGATAACAGGTATGCCCTCAAAGGTAATGTCAACAAATTTACAGAAAAACAACAGATTTCCTTTTTGGGTATGGCCAACAATACCAATGAACAGGGATTTTCTATCGACGATTATATTAATTTCAATGGAGGTATCCAGAGTTTTGCTTCGGGTGGTCAGGTAAGGATCGTAATAGGAGGGAACAGTCCGAGTTCGATTCCCATCAATACAGGCCAAAGGATGAACGGAATTATGAACAGTGCCGCATTGGGTACCAATATCAACCAGGAATTCAGTAAAAAAACAAAACTGACGGGAAGCTATTTTTTCAACAGACTTGACCATAACATTGTCCAAAATACTAACAGACTGAATTTCTTTCCGACAGGAGATTTTAATTTCAACGAGCAAAGCAAGCAGGACAACCTCAACGCAAACCATAAGCTAAACCTGATTTTGGATCATAAAATTGACACTTTGAATTCTTTTCGGTCTTCGACAAATGCCAATTATACAGAAACGAACCGGGTGATGAACAGCCTCACCGAGAATACAGACTTGGAAGAAAATATGCTTAACAGGGGTGAAAGGACAAATCTGACGAATGGGAACAGCTTTCAATTAAATACCGATTTTCTCTTTAGACACCGCTTTAACAAACCAGGAAGAAGCTGGTCTGCAAATCTTAATCTTGGTGTCAGTGACAACCAATACCAAGGAGATCTGTATGCGAAAAATGAATTTTTTACGGGTGTTCCCGAGACAGAAATCATCGAGCAATTGCAGCTGCAGGAAAACACAGCAATCAATTATGGGGGAAATTTTTCATACACAGAGCCTTTGGGAGGTAGAAAATATCTTGAAATCGTTTATAATTTCCGTCAAAACCACAACGATGTCAATAGGGAGGTTTTTGATAAAGAAGAAGAAAGCTTGATTTTCAATACGGCATTAAGTAATAAATTCAACAGTCTCTATACCTATCATAGACCGGGAATAAATGTCAGTATGAACAGAAATAAATACAATTTGGTAGCAGGTGTGGCGATGCAGGCTACTAGATTGAATGGTGAATTGCTCCTTTACAATGAAACAATAAGGAATTCTTTCGAAAATTTCCTTCCAAGTTTAAGGTTCAATTACAGCTTTTCAAATTCCAAAAACCTTGGTTTTGATTATGGGACTTCTGTAACCGAACCAACTATTGAACAGCTGCAACCGGTGATCAACAATTCTGATCCATTAAATATTTATGTCGGAAATCCGGCTTTAAAGCCTGCTTTCCTCCATAACATAAGACTCAATTACAACAGTTTTGACATGGGAAGGTTGGTCAATTTCTTTGGAATGGTCAATGTCAATTATACAGAAAATGCCATCGTGAATTCACAATCCATAGATGAGAGGCAAGTCAGGACGATCATGCCGGTTAATGTCAAAGATAACCTGATGTTAAATTCCAATTTCAATTTAGGTTTTCCCATCAAACCTTTGAACAGCAGGTTCAGTATTGGGCCAAACTTGATGTATCAAAAGGGGCTTAACCTGATTAATGAAATGCAGGATGTGATTAAAATTTCCAATTTTGGGGGTAATATCAGGTACGATTACAATTGGGAGGAATATGTCAATATCGGATTATCGGCCAATTTGAGCAGGCAGCGCACAGGTTATGATTTCAATCCGGAGCAAAATCAGCTTTTTTTCAACCAAAATTACAATGCTGAGGCAAATGTCAATTTTCTGAAGAACTATACCATTACAGGTAATTTCAACTACTTACTTTACAAAAGCGAGACGACTGATTTCAGGGAATCGATCCCGATTTTTAATCTTTCTTTGAGCAGATTTGTTTTGAAAAACCAAAAAGGTGAAATCAAACTTTCGGGCCAAAACCTTCTCAACCAAAATGTGGGTGTTTCCCAAAGAGCAGATGTAAATTTTATTGAGCAAACAGTCACGAACAACCTTGGTAGAATAATAATGCTAAGCTTTACCTATAAGCTGAATAACAAAATGAATCCCATGAACAATATGCCAAGACCAGGAGGTGGTGGGGTAAGGATGATTAGGATGGGAGGATGATAAAGGAAGAAGGTTGATGGAGGCAGGAAGAAGTAAGAAGTGAAAGGTAAAAGGCGGAAGTTGGAAGTTAGGATAAAGTCAGTTAACCAAATTTTGGAGGTCCAAGCTTTCTTTCTTTGAGACTGTTCAATTAACTGTGTCAAGGTTTAATTTATTAAATTTTGACTATGAAAGAAAACGGAGAAGAATTTGATTTCAAGGCATTTGCCAGACAGGCAGCAGATGCCCTTCGGTCAGGCAAACCATTGGCAGGGAAAGACGGGGTATTTACCCCTATGCTTAAGCTGATTATTGAATCCGCCCTTGAAGGAGAGCTTGATGACCATTTGGCTGACACAAGAAAAGGCTCTAAAAACAGGCGGAACGGGCATGGAGCCAAAAACATTCAAAGCTCGTTGGGCGGCTTTGAAGTTTTGGCTCCCCGGGACCGCAATTCGAGTTTTGAGCCCCGGATCGTCGGCAAGCGGCAGCATAAGATAAGTTCGGACATAGACCAGCAGATCATAGCCCTTTTCGGCAGGGGCATGAGTTACAGGGATATCCAGCAACATGTCGGGGAAATGTACGGGATTGAAGTTTCGGAAGGTACGATTACTGCTATAACCGACAGGCTTTACCCGCAGATTGTTGATTGGCAGAGCAGGCCTCTGGAGAGTCTCTATCCGGTGGTATGGCTTGATGCCATGCATTTCAAGGTAAGAGAAGACGGTGTTGTCAAAACCAAAGCAGTATATTCCATTCTCGGTGTGACCAAGGATGGGCAGAAAGAAGTTCTGGGTGTTTATTTCGGTGACCACGAATCGAGCAGGTTCTGGCGCCAGGTACTCCACGAACTCAAATTGAGGGGAGTGAAGGATATTCTGGTCATATGCATTGACAATCTCAGCGGGTTTGCCGAAGCAGTGGAAGACGTTTTCCCCCAGACCGATGTCCAGCTCTGTTTGGTACACCAGATGAGAAACTCAATGAAATGTATCACAGAGAAAGATCTCAAACCTATGATCAGGGACCTTAAAAAGATCTACACTTCCGATAATGAAAAAACAGCCTTTCATTATCTGGAGGAAGCGGAGAGCCTTTGGGGCGAAAAGTACAGAGTGGTTTTTAAATCCTGGCACCGCAACTGGGACAAACTAACCAACTTTTACAAGTATCCCCCACAGCTCCGCAGACTGATCTATACGACCAATCCGATAGAAAGCTATCACAGGATGGTAAGGAAGGTTACCAAAACCAAAGGTGCATTCAGTTCAGAAAATGCTATCTTAAAGCAGATTTATCTGGCAACAATGAATGCTAAGACAAAATGGAACGGTTCAATATTCGCTTGGCCTTCCATTCGGAAGGACCTAATTGCTTACTTTGATGAACGATTTGAAGGAAATGACACAGTTTAATGAACACTCCCAACTAGATCTGTTTTGGCGGAAACTATACTTACAATTTCCCATCAAATTAGCCAA
>NZ_CDSBKL010000217.1:0-6984 GCF_977115555.1 Aquiflexum sp. | reverse complement strand
AAAATAAGCCTTTTTTTATACTCTTTGATTTTGCAATGTTTGCCATGTTTTTGGATGTAAGCAAGGATCTTACCAAATGTATCTGATTTGAAATACTTTTCCTTTTCGGAAGGTAGGAAGTAGCATTTCATGATTTCAGATTTTAGTACGAGTTTTTCAAATCCAAGGTTTTCGGCAATCCATCTCAGGCGGACCGTTTCAAACAAATCCTCCACGGTGGAAGGGATTGGTCCAAACCTGTCTCTTACAGATTGGATAAAGGTCTGAAGTTCTTCTTCTTTTTTGATATTGTCCAACTTGGCATAAAGACTCAGCCTTTCAGAAATATTGCTCACATAAGATTCGGGAATCAACAATTCCAAATCTGTCTCTATCACGCAATCCTGTACCAAGATTTCTACCTTTTCTTTCAGGTCTACTTCAAAAAGGTAGGCAAATTCATTTTCTTTCAATTCCTGCACTGCCTCATCCAAGATCTTATGGTACATCTCAAATCCCAAATCTGTAATGAATCCGCTTTGTTCTGCTCCGAGCAAATTTCCCGCCCCACGGATATCCAAGTCCCGCATCGCCACCTTAAAACCATCGCCCAAATCCGAGAATTCCTCCAAGGTCTGTAATCTCTTCCTCGCTTCCGCTGTCAAACCTGAAGTGGGGGTTGTCAAGAGATAACAAAACGCTTTCTTATTGCTTCTTCCTACCCGTCCCCGCATCTGATGGAGGTCACTCAATCCAAACATGTGGGCACGGTTGATGATGATGGTATTTGCATTTGGAATATCTAGTCCGGATTCGATGATATTGGTAGAGACCAAGACATCATATTCCCCTTCGATGAATTTTACCATGATGTCTTCCAATTTCTTGCCGTCCATCTGACCGTGTGCCGCAGCTACACGTGCATCCGGCACCAACCTCAAGATCAGGTTGGCGATGGAATCTATCTCGCCGACACGGTTATGGACAAAAAATACCTGACCACCTCTTTTCAATTCAAATGCGATGGCATCCCTGATGACTTCCTCCCTGAAGGTATGGATTTCTGTAGTGACCGGTTGTCTGTTTGGTGGCGGTGTCGCAATGACGGACAAATCCCTTGCACCCATCAGGGAGAAGTGCAGCGTCCTTGGTATCGGTGTAGCCGTCAGGGTCAAAACATCCACATTGACTTTCATTTCCTTCAGTTGGTCCTTGACCTTGACTCCAAATTTTTGTTCCTCGTCAATCACCAAAAGTCCGAGGTTCTTGAATTTGATGTCTTTGTTGACGATACGGTGGGTTCCAATCAGGATATCTATTTCCCCTGTAGCAACTTGGGCAATGATGTCTTTGATCTCTTTGGCTGACCTGAACCTGTTGATGTATTCCACTTTGACAGGAAAATTGGCTAGTCTTTCTTTGAAAGTATGGAAATGCTGCATGGCCAAAATGGTGGTAGGTACCAAAATAGCCACTTGTTTTCTGTCATTCAGGGCTTTGAAGGCCGCACGAATGGCCACTTCAGTTTTGCCGAAGCCCACATCTCCACAGACAAGTCTGTCCATAGGATAGGGTTTTTCCATATCGGATTTGACATCGATGGTGGCTGAGGCTTGGTCAGGAGTATCCTCAAAGACGAAGGAACTTTCCAACTCGACCTGCATGACTGAATCAGGTGAAAACCTGAATCCGTTTGCACTCTTTCTTTTTGCATATAGCGCAATCAGGTCTTTGGCAATATCCTTGACCTTTCCTTTGACTTTTCGTTTTTTATTTTCCCATTCAGGACTGCCGAGTTTGGACATGGCCGGCATCGTTCCTTCCTGACCTGAGTATTTGGAGATCTTATGGAGTGAATGGATGTTGACAAAAAGCAGGTCATCATCCCTGAAAACCAAGCGTACTGCTTCCTGGGATTTGCCATGGACATCGACTTTTTCCAATCCCGCAAAACGTCCCACACCATAATCTATATGGACAATAAAATCTCCGGGATGCAAGGTCCTCAATTCCCGAAGGGTCAGGGCTTTTGATTTACTTGATTTGGCTTTGGTCTTGTACCTGTGAAAACGCTCAAAAATCTGATGGTCTGTATAGCAGGCGATAGAAAGCGACCTGTCCACAAACCCTTCCCGCAAACCTATTTTCAGGTATTGGACTTTTAATGTGGGGTCAAGTTCATGAAAGATGTTCTCCAATCTTTGGATCTGCTTGTCACTCTCTGAACAGACTATATTGAGCATCCCTGTTTTTTCATTTTCGACCAGGTTTTGGACGATCAGGTCAAAATTCTTGTTGAAGGAAGGTTGGGGCTGAGCGTCAAACTTGGCCGAAACGGCATTTTTCAGGTAAAATTTATTTCCAAATTCCACTTTCCCAAATTTCGAAACCTGGGTCATGAATGCTTCTTCTCCATCAAATAAGTCCTCCGGTTTGAGCAACAGCTTTTGATTGGACGTACGGCTGACGATTTGGTCAAACTGATTCTTGGCTTTTAGGAAATTGTCCTCAATTACATCAAGGGTATATTGATAATCCTTGAACCAAAGCATAGTTCCCTGCGGTAAAAAATCCAAAAAAGACTGTCTTTGTTCCTGTAGCAACTTGGTCTGCACATTTGGAATCAGGCTGATATGGTCAATGGGGTCAAGTGAAAGCTGTGTTTCCGGATCAAAAGTCCTGATACTTTCTATTTCTTTTCCAAAGAGCTCTAGGCGGTAAGGAAGGTCATGTGCATAAGAAAACACATCCAAAATTCCTCCACGGATCGCAAACTGGCCGGGCTCAAACACAAAATCTGTTTTTTCAAAATCGTAAGTACTAAGCAATTCCGAAATGAAAGCTAAGTCCACTTTTTCGCCTACCTCAGCTTTAAAGGTGTTTTCCGTGAGGGATCTTTTGTTGATTACCTTCTCATACAATGCCTCAGCATAAGTGACGATGATGGGATCTTTTTGCTCTTGCGTGAGGAGTTTGTTCAGAATTTCAGCCCTTTGCAAGACATTGGCGTTTTCGACTTCATCAAACTGATAAGGTCTTTTATAGCTTGATGGAAAAAAGAAAATTGTTCCTTCTCCCAACAGTTCCTGAAGGTCGTTGTTGATATAGGCGGCCTCTTCTTTGTCATGGGCGATAATGAGGTGACAGCCGCCGAGGGATTTGAAAAGGACTGAAAAAAGCAAACTGTCAAGACTTCCCGACAAACCTTTGATCTGATGGTTGCCTGATTTGTCTTTGAGTATGTTTTGGGCAATGGTCTGTACAAAAGGATCTTTTTCGTAAAGAGCAACAAATGCGTTTTTTTCCAATTCTATGATTTTGGCTAATGATGGACAAAGTTAGGAATTTGATTTAGAAACCTATTCCCAGTTCTGTTTATGAAATTGTAGTCTATTTGGATGAACCTATGGCTTATTTAAATGTTTACTGAAATATAACTTCATGACACATGGAAAAAACAAAGGAAAGCTGGCTACAAAGGGTAGAAAAAATGCATCCCTATCAGACCATGATGTATTTGGGGATGTTTGGCAGTGGGTTGATCTTCCTTTTTTTGACGGTGGCATTTTTAGCTTCGGGCACAGGGTATTTTGAGCAATATGGCCACAAGATCCCAAAAGCATTCATCCTGAGTACTTTTGTTATCCTTTACAGCGGCTACACAGTTTCCAAGCTATTGATATATTTCAATGAAGAAAATCTGGAAAAGCTCAAATCTACCCTTTCGTTGACTTTCATACTTGGCCTTGTATTTACAATCTTACAGTTTTTTGGATGGAGGGAATTGACAATGATGGGGGTGGATTTCAAGGGGCTGCCAAGCGGGAGTTTTCTATATATTCTGAGCGGCATCCATATTTTTCACCTTTTAGGGGTGATGGTTTTTTCGGTGATTATGCTTGTCCAATATAATCAAAACGGCAAAAGCGAAATACAACAGATCCTGATGCTGACTAATCCATTTGAAAAGATGAGGATCAGACTATTTACCACCTATTGGCATTTTATGGATTTGATCTGGCTGGTACTCTTCCTGGTATTTGTACTAACTTTCTAAAAATTTGTGGTATTTTCGGCTAAATCGACGTTAAAGAAAGCATCATGAATGAAAACAGGTATGAAATAAATATTGACCCTGACTGGATAAAGAAGTATGCCGGCAAAATAATCGGTGGGTTTTTATTGGTGGTTGCCATATTTACAAGCACCAAAACTGTCGGGCCTGAAGAAGAAGGTGTCGTGGTTTTGTTGGGCCAATACAACAGGACTGTACAACCGGGCTTGAATTTTATTCTGCCTTATGGAATAGAAAGCATGTATAAAATTCCTGTTCAAAGGCAACTCAAGCAGGAATTTGGATTCAGGACAATCAAAGCAGATCAGCGGACAGAATATGAAAAGGGGACTTTTGGTGATGAAAGCATGATGCTTACAGGTGACCTCAACCTAACTGATGTAGAATGGGTCGTCCAATACAGAATTGTGGATTCTTACAAATACCTCTTCAAAGTGAGAAATGCTGAAAAGACCCTCAGAGACATGTCCGAAGCAGCGATGAGAAAAATCGTAGGCGACCGTACAGTCAATGAGGTATTGACTGTGGGAAGACAAGAGGTAGCCACAAGTGTGGAAGTGCTACTCCAAAAGATGTGCGACGAATACCAAAACGGAATCCGAATAGATCAGGTGGTTCTTCAGGACGTCAATCCTCCGGAACCGGTAAAACCGTCTTTCAACGCTGTCAATGAAGCACAACAGGAAAGAGAAACACTAACCAACCAAGCAGAGGCAGAATATAACAGGGTCATTCCCCGTGCCAAAGGAGAGGCAGAAGAAACCATACAATTGGCTGAAGCCTATGCACTGAACCGGGTCAACCGGGCCAAAGGTGAGGCTGACAGGTTCAACAGTCTTTTTGATGCGTACATCAAATCTCCTGAGGTAACCAAGCAGCGGATCTATCTGGAAACAATGGAAAAAGTACTTCCCAAAATCGGCAACAAAATAATCGTAGATGACAAGGGAAACAATATCCTTCCTCTGCTCAACCTTGACAAAGCTAAAAAAATCAACCCATGAGAAACAGACAAACCCTCACCCTGGTATTTTTGGCTATCCTTATTTATACCTTATATAGCAGCATTTTCATTTTGGATGAAACCAAGCAGGCCATCGTCACACTTTTTGGCAAGCCTGTAGGTGAACCACGGACAGAAGCAGGTCTGAATTTTAAAATCCCCTACTTCCATAAGGTGCAGTATTTTGACAAAAGGTACCTGGAATGGGACGGGGCAAGAAATCAAGTTCCGACCAAAGACAAAAAATTTATTTTTGTCGATACCTATGCCCGTTGGGAAATCACCAATCCTTTGCAGTTTTTTATCCGATTGCGAGACGAGCGGTCTGCACAGTCTAGGCTAGACGATATTTTGGATGGTGAAACCCGAAATGCCGTGGCAAGCCATGACTTATTGGATTTGGTGCGGTCTTCTAACAGGGATCCGGAAATCACGGAGGAGTTTATGGAACAAATAGAAATCCTGGAAGACATCAATGTGGGCCGCGCCAATATCGAAAAAATAGTACTCGAAAAAGCTAATGAAAGGACAGCAGACGTTGGAGTCAGGGTGTTGGATTTCCGATTCAAGAGAATGAATTATGTGGATGAGGTGAGGGACCGGGTTTATGACAGGATGATCAGTGAAAGGAATAGGATTGCGGATCAGTTTAGGTCTGAAGGGGAAGGAGAAGCGAGAAAAATCGGAGGAAACAAGGAAGAGGAGCTTGCAGAAATACAGTCAGAAGCATTCAAAAAAGCAGAAGAAATAAAGGGCCGAGCAGATGCAGAGGCTACCAAAATCTACGCTGCTGCCTATAACCGTAGCCGGCAATCCGTAGATTTTTATAAATTCATCCGGTCTATGGAAAGTTTTGAAAAATCTCTTGATGAAAATACCACCATTATCCTTTCTTCGGACTCTGAGTTTTTCCGGTATCTGAAAAAAGTTGATTAAGGGATTTTTAAGCTCAGGTCAAAACAAATAAATACATTTTGGACTTAGGTCTAGGCATGAACATCAATATTGAAACTGCTGTCGGACAAAACTACCTTCAAGTCAAAGAAGGTTTTGATGAATCCCTGTTTACTAAGCTCAGTCCGCCATTCCCTCCTGTAAAACTCCTGCGGTTTGATGGATCAAAAAAAGGCGATGTGGTTACTTTAGAACTGGATTTCATCGTATTTAAACAAAAATGGACAAGCCTGATCACCGAAGACCTTACTGATGAGAATGAGTTCTACTTTGTGGATCAGGGAACTGAATTGCCGTTTTTTCTAAAAGAATGGAAGCATAAACACCGGATTATAAAAAAAGGGTCGGGATCCATCATCAGGGATGAAATCACTTTTAAAGCAAAACCAGGATTTTTAGGGATACTTCTTTACCCGGCGATGTTCCTTCAATTTTTATACAGGAAACCCATCTACAAAAAATACTTCAAGACCGAGTCTTAAGCCAAGGAGAGGTTATCACAGTTTTGGATCTGGCAGTCTCCATACAAAACCAAGGAGTGACTGGTAATCCCTGACTGAAATTCTTTTCCCATGGCCTCTTTGATGGAATTGATCCTTTCGTCAGAAAACTCCCTGATCTTTCGACATTGGTTGCAGACATGATGGTCATGGTGCTTGTAGGTCAGTGCCTGTTCATAGAGCGCGACTTTGTCCTTAAACTGGTGCTTTACCGCAAGTCCGCATTCTACCAAAAGATCCAAAGTATTATAAATAGTGGCCCTACTGATGGTATAGCCTTTGTTTCTCATCAATAAAAACAAGCCCTCAACATCAATATGTTCGTCCTGAGGCAATGCATAAAGCTCATCCAAGACAGAATATCTTTCCGGGGTTTTTCTGCTACCTTGTCTCAAAAGGAAGTTTTCAAAAATTTTTTTTGCTTTTTCTACAACTGATAATTCTGCCATAATGCTTAGTACCAAAAAATAAAG
>NZ_CDSBKL010000216.1:0-6991 GCF_977115555.1 Aquiflexum sp. | reverse complement strand
CATTGACGGGAAAACATACTGCCAGTCGATTGCCATTGCGATCTATGCTGCAAAACTGGCGAAAATTCACCCAACAGATCCTTTGCAAGAGGTTCGAAGTCGGAGAAGGATTTTTTTTTTGAAAAGGGTAAAAAATTTATTTGAAACACTCTTTTTTTTGACATTACTTCTAATTAAGTTTGATACAAATTTATAATGTTATATGAAGATTATTTATTGTTTTTTCGTTGTATTATTTGCAGCTCAGTTTCAATTAAATGCCCAAAATGAAACAGCAACTGTTTATTTGTTGAGGCCACCCGGTCCCGATGGCGGGGTACCTTATTTTACATACTTGGATGATGAATTATTGTGTAAGGTTGGCAATGGTAGATTTTCAGTCCATCAGGTAAATGCAGGTGATCATCAAATCCATGCCCAGTACCGAGGTAAGATTTCTTCATCTCCCGAAGTGAGGCTTCCGTTAAATCTTGAGCCAGGTAAAACTTATTATGTTATGATTGTAGTTTTCACAAATAACTTTTCAGGAGGAGGCCACTTTTGTGTGGAACTAAGTGAGACTAGCGCAAAAAAAATGCTTGGTTTATTAGAAGAAAATAAAAAATGCCTTTGAGGCAATTCCCATCCCAACCAAATCACCCAATCTGACTTCATTATTCGCTTTATTCTATCGGGCAATAGACCCATTTTCTATATCAAAAGTGTGTATAACAATAACTTGTGTCCTGACAATCAACCCCCAAAACCAAATTTAAATTAACTCAATTCCTCAATAACAGCAGTAATTTATGAAAAGAACAATTTTAGTTTTATTCTTATTGACGGGCGGTTTATACAATTATGTTGCTGCCCAAAATACAACACCTTTAAGATTTTTAATTGAAGGAGGATTGGCATTGGGCGGGGACGACGTCGCTACTGTCAATTTCACCAACGGGCAATCTCAGAGAGTAAATGCAGGTCAGGGAATCTCATTGGGGGTTGGGGCTGAATACGCTATTCCAAGCCTTGAGAGTATCAGACTGAGATCTTCTGTAGGGATCAAATATGTGACCACAGCAGCAGACAATGCCCATATAAGACTCACCAGAATTCCAATTAATGTGAGCGGAAATTATGTTTTCAATGATACTTGGAGACTTGGTTTGGGGATGTCATTTCATACCAATATAAAATTCAATGCGGGTGGTATCGGTGATAATTTTACTCTTGGAAATGCTTCAGGCCCATTCATTGAATTTGCTTACAAATGGGTAGGTCTTACTTACACCATCATGAATTATGAAGATGCATTTGGTGAAACATATAATGCCAATTCAATCGGTATTACATTCTCTGGAGTTTTACCTAAGAGGAACTGATAAAATTCATCCCTTAACCTTCATAGATTTTTGATTTGGTCTTTTGAAAAAACAACCCATCAAGCATAAAAAAACCTGTGATTTCACAGGTTTTTTGCTTTATAGAGGAATTTGCTTAATTCTCTTCAAGAATCAATTCTTTTGCCGGTACTGGAATACCTGCAACCTCTTCCAAAAATCTTTCTGTTTCTCTCAAGACTCCTTCCCAATCTTTCGAAGTAATGCTGGAAGCTATGACATGGTCTCCTGATTCAGGAAAGGCTACTTTCATTTTTTTGTCTACAGGTGTCTGTACCTGATCAAACATTTCCAACATTTTTGGAACGGAGACTACTTTGTCTTGCTCTTCTTCATTTTTGTAGAAATACCCCAAAAACAAAGGCTGCTTGATTTTTTGGAAAGTTTCAGGATTCATAGTACTCCTGATCAAAATCCCGAGGCTGCGATAACTGTTCAAATGGTATTCCCTAGACCAATATTTGGCTTTTTCACCTTCTCGGTTGTTGATGATGGTTCCGTTTTCATATTGGAATTTCTCTGCCAAGTAAGATAACCAAGGTTTAAAAAAGATTTCCAAAGCATCTCCATATTCTTTGACACAGGGAGAATAAAGAACCAAAGCCTTCATATCGGGTCTTTCAGAAGCCAGTACCAATGACAATGCACCACCCATAGAGGTCCCCACAATGATGACTGAGTCTCCAAGACTTTTCCCAACCATAAATGCCTCTCTGGCTTCATCTACCAACTTTTGTGCAGTCAGGTGTCTGAATCCATCCGGTCTGCTGATTCCATGTTCGGGTAGTCTGACTAGATATAAATTGGCTCCAAAATGCGCTGCTAGTTCACGATGAACAGGATTTCCTTCCATATTACTTGCCCCAAATCCGTGAATGTAGACAATCGAATAGGGCGTTTTGCTCTTATTGATGCTGTCAGCCCAGACTATCTTGGCTTCATTGCCTGGTTTTAATCCTATGACGGTGTCACTTTTTGCTTGGATAAATGCCTGAAGTTCCCCCATCCTTGTTGGAACTGTAGGATATTCTCCTGATAGGTCTTCCACTTTGGATTTTGGACCTAGCATGTAGACTATGGCAAGGATAATCGCAAATCCGAGTAAAAACTGTAAAATTTTTTTCATGGGTGCACCTATTTGAATATTCCATAAAGCTAAAACCTTGTAGGCATTTAACCAATCTCTAGGATGGAATTCAAAAGCTTTCTGAGTTGAATTTAAATATCAATGTTTGATTGGGGTATTTTTGTTAGTTTTGGATATGACCAATGAAAAATGAAAAAAATCAATCTATTGCTTGTTTCCATTATGCTTCTTGCATGGACTATCTCTTGTCAATCACCACAAGAAGTACCCTATAAGATTCCAAAAGAAGACGTAGAGCCTCATATTTTCAATTTGGCCTCGGATGATTTTATGGGAAGAAAGCCTTTTACAGAAGGAGAAACCAAAACCGTCCAATACCTGGAACAGGCCTATAAAGATCTTGGTGTAGAGCCCGGAAACGGAGAGAGTTACTTTCAGGAAGTACCTATGGTCTCTATTTTGTCCAAACCTCAGCCTACTATGACTATCAAATCCAAAGACAATTCGATTGAATTGAGGGGTCTGGAGGATTATGTCATCTGGACACAGCGTACGGATTCTTTATTGACGGTTGACAATGTTGAACTTGTTTTTGCAGGATATGGAATCGTGGCACCTGAGTACGGATGGAATGACTACAAGAATATAAATGTAGAAGGAAAGATTGTGGTGCTTTTAGTCAACGATCCCGGTTTTGGTACGGATGATGTTTCTTTATTCAAAGGAAATACCATGACTTACTATGGCCGATGGACATACAAAATGGAAGAAGCTGCCAAACAAGGAGCTTTGGGAACTTTGATCATACATGATACCGGACCAGCCGGATATGGCTTCAACGTCATTCAAAATAATTGGAACACTTCAAGACTTTCTTTGGATATCCGTAACAATCCGACTTATCAGGCAATGTTTGAAGGATGGATTACTTTGCCTATCGCAGGTCAGTTGTTTTCTTTGGCGGGACTTGATGAGGCTGAGCTAGTTGAAAAAGCCAAGAAATCAGATTTTCAGGCAGTTCCTTTGAACTTGACAGCAAGTACTTCCTTGGAAGTATCTGCCAAATATGATGTTTCTAAAAACGTCATTGCCAAAATCACCGGAAGCAAATATCCTGATGAATATATAATCTACACAGCACATTGGGACCATTTGGGAATTGGAGCACCGGATCAAACAGGTGACAGTATTTATAATGGCGCGTGGGACAATGCAAGCGGTACGGCCTCCCTCTTAGGCATGGCAAAAGCTTTTAAAGAAGATGCAAAACCCGAAAGGTCTGTGGTGTTTTTGACCGTGACAGCCGAGGAACAGGGATTGCTTGGTTCCGCTTATTATTCCAAAAATCCGGTTTACCCAAAAGAAAAGACTGTGGCCAATATCAATCTTGATGGAATGAATCCTTATGGCAAAATGAAAGATGTGGCACTCATCGGTATGGGGCAATCTGAATTGGAGGATATTCTAAACGTAGAGCTGGAAAAAGTAGGAAGATACAGTACCCCGGAATCCATCCCCTCCGCAGGCTGGTATTACAGGTCAGACCATTTCAATTTTGCAAAAATCGGTATTCCTGCCCTTTACATTGGCATAGGTGTGGATCATGTGGAAAAAGGAATTCCATATGGAAAACAGCTCGAAGCAAAATACAACTCCGAAGTCTACCACAAGCCGGGAGACAATTATGATCCTGCAAATTGGGATTATGATGCCATGTTGGGAGATGTACAGTTACTCTATGAAGTAGGTAAGAAATTATCCAACAGTACCGCTTGGCCAGGTTGGAAAGAGGGTTCTGAGTTCAAAGCTGTAAGAGATTCTTACATGAAAAGGTAACTTGAATGAACCAAACCAAAAAAAGCAGGTTTTCTTTCTGTTAGTAATACAAACTTTTTTTTAGTATTTTAAACCATTTGTGAGAGTTACACGTTTTTTGATTGTTGTCATTACCTCAAATGGAAAACATTCTAAAAAAAACAAGGGTTGAAATCAATCCGGATATCTACCTCAAGGACCCTTTCAGTTCGGACTTGGGAAAAGACATAATTTTAAAAAGTGTTTCAATAATGCATGAATTGGGATTTGAACAATTCACATTTAAGAAACTTTCTCTGAGCATTGATTGTACCGAGTCTGCTATTTACCGTTACTTTGAAAACAAGCATAAATTGCTTTTGTTCTTAAATTCTTGGTATTGGGGATATTTGGAGCAAAATTTTGTTTTTGGGACAGCAAACCTTTCTGATCCATTCCAAAAGCTTGAAATTGCCATCAGAATATTGGTAAACGGTCCCATTTTTACCCAAAATGATTTTATTGATCCTATCTCTCTGAGAGATTTGCTTACAGATGAAGCCAACAAAGCTTTTATGACCAAGGAGGTCGATGAAGAATATCAAAAAGGTTTTTTTAACCATTTCAACAAATTGAGCGAAAGAATTGCCGATATTATTTTGGAAATCAATCCTGAATTTGAATTCCCAAAAACCTTGGTATCTACAGTAATGGAATCAAGCCTGATTCAATCTTATTATTCTAAGCATCTGCCTGGTTTGACTGAGCAAGTTCCCGGAGATACAAGAAGGATTGATTTTTTCAATAACTTAGTTTTCAAAACCATACAAAATGAAAATTGATTACGCTCTTACTCCTTTAAAAAGGTTCTTTAAACTCCTCAATGAAGAAAAGAAAGAGGTTTATTCCATCTACTTTTATTCCATATTGAACGGTGCGGTTTCTTTGATTTATCCTTTGGGGATCCAAGCCATTGTCAATTTTGTTTTGGGAGGAAGGGTCAGCACTGCTTGGCTAATTATGGTTTTGGTAGTTGCTCTGGGGATTGCATTTGGAGGTTTTCTCCAGATTTCCCAATTATATCTTACTGAAAAATTAGAGCAGCGGATATTTACCAAAACAGGTTTTGCATTTGCATATCGTCTGCCAAGACTCAAAATGGACGAATTACATGGGCAATATCCCCCTGAGCTTGTAAATAGGTTTTTTGATGCCGTAAATCTTCAAAAAGGGATGTCGAAGATCCTTATCGACTTCTCGTTTTCGATGGTACAGATTTTCTTCGGGATGATTCTCTTGGCTTTGTATAATGTGTTTTTTCTGATTTTCAGTTTGATCTTGATTTCCCTGGTGGTTTTGATTTTCTATTTCACCAGTCCAAAGGGGATGGAAACCAACCTTAAAGTCTCTACGCTTAAATACAAAACAGCTTATTGGCTGGAAGAAATAGGCAGGACATTGGGCACATTCAAATTGGCCGGTAATTCTAATCTGCCTTTTTATACAATTGATAAGTTGTTGACAGCTTATGTAGAATTCAGAAACAAACACTTTGCTGTTTTGGTGTTCCAATACAAAGTCATGATTGCTTTCAAAGCCTTGATTGTGACGACATTGTTGATCGTGGGCAGTCTTTTGCTGATTGACAATCAGATCAGTATTGGTCAGTTTGTGGCTGCGGAGGTGATTATCATTTTGATCGTGAGTTCTGTCGAAAAACTGATCTTATCTCTTGATGTGGTATATGATACTTTGACTGCTACCGAAAAGATCGGTCAAATCATGGACATGCCAATAGAAAGACAGGAGGGAACAGAGAAGTCATTGACTACCAATAATGAAAGTCTCCAATTTGAGGTCAGAAACCTTAGCTTTAAATCCAAAGACGCTTCTTTTGAAATCATAGATAACCTGAATTTTGACCTTAATACAGGAGAAAAAGTAATCTTGACCGGAAAAAGCGGTAGTGGCAAAAGTACCCTCATGTACCTTATTTCAGGACTGTTTTCTGATTATCGGGGTAGGATAATCATCAATGGACTTCCTATCGATACTATGAATCTTGACCGGCTTAGGAGTTATATTGGAGATAGTCTTTCACATCAATCCATTTTCCACAGTTCCATCTATGAAAATATTACCTTGAAAAAGAAGGTGGATGATACCCAGGTAAAGGAAATTTTGGAAATGGTAGGGCTCAAGGATTTTATTTATAAACTGCCTGAAGATTGGGATACCGTATTGATGCCTGAAGGTCAGGGATTGAGCAAATCCATTATTAGCAGGATTGTATTGGCAAGGTGCTTGGTAGGCCATCCAAAGGCATTGCTATTGGAAGATATGATTTCTTATTTTGAACCGAAGGAGAAAGAAAGGATTGTGGAATATATCCTAAATGGGCCATGGACAGTCATGATGATTTCCGAAGATATCGAAACGATTAAGAAGTTTCCTCGAGTGATCCAATTGGATCGAGGTAAGGTTTTATTTGATGGTAGCAGCGAGGTATTTGCAAAATCCAATGAAATTTAATTTAAAGAGCGATGTTAGGAATTTCTAAAAATAAAATTTCAGAGAATGTGTCTTTTGAAGATTTCAAGAGCATAGGAATGACCATCCCAAAGGATGAAAGCAGGAAGAGAATCCAGATTCTTCTTTGGACTTTGATTGGGATGTTTCTTTTTCTGTTTTTGCCATGGACACAAAATATTACAACAAAAGGGTTTGTAAC
>NZ_CDSBKL010000215.1:0-6994 GCF_977115555.1 Aquiflexum sp. | reverse complement strand
TGTTGATTCCGGGCTTGCTCACAAGTCTGATGCTTTGGGGGTCTTATCCGCTGACTCAGGTCTACCAACATGAAGAAGATGCCAAAAGAGGGGATATTACCCTGAGCTTGAAACTTGGGAAAAAGGGCACTTTCGTATTTTCAAGCATCTGGTTTTTAGTGACCGGAATTGGCTTCACTTGGTTTTTCCTTGGTAAGAATCAGGAAATTGCAGTTTACGGTTTCCTTGCAGCCATGCTTCCTGTGATATTGTTTTTCTTGGTTTGGTTCTACTTTGTCCAAAAGGACGAAGAAAAATATACCAATTATACATGGACCATGTGGATGAACAGGATTTCTGCAATTGCTTTGAATGTTTTCTTTGCCTGGTATTTTCTGGAAAATACTCAGATTTTGCAGGTGTTTGGCTGAATTTCCGAATGTCCAAATTCAAATTTTAGAACCTTTCGCCATGCGTCCGCTTCATGATCTCTTTTGCCACAAAAGGAGAGCTTTTGATCAATCCTACCGAAAATTCTGAAACTGCCTTAGACCCAAAAAGCCACTGTACTTTTCTTCCTATCCAAAGCCTGCTTTTAAAGAATCGATTCCATTGCCTGTGATATTGGTTTTCAATCTGACTCCGGTTCTTGTTTTGAAGAATGGCTTCAGCCGCCAATTTGCCTGTGTGAATGGCTATCGCCATACCATTACCGCAAAGCGGGGTAATCAAACCTGCCGCATCACCAACCATCAGAATATGATTTTCAACAGGCTGCTTTGGTGAAAAATTGATCTCGTTGATGACTTCCGGTTTGTCGAAAAGAAATTCACTGTTCTGAAAAATTTGTCTGAGATGGGGATTTTTATGGAGTACTTCTTTTTCCATTTCCGGGATGCTTCCAAAGTGACGGAGTTGTTCTTTTGAACCCAAATAACAAAGATTAAAAATCCCCTTTTCCACCTGGTTAATGCCACAATAGCCTCCTTCAAAATTATGAAGGGCGACGGTATTCTGATCAAAGTCTGTTTTGACATGGTACTTCACCCCAATAAATGGACTGCGCTGATTCATAAAATCTCTATGCATGGATTTATCCACTTTGGATCTTTTGCCAAAAGCACCGATGACATGATTTGCAGTAAGTGAATTTCCTTTGTTCAATTGAAGCACAAATCTGTTTTCTTTCGGTTCAAATTCAAGACTCTCCACTTGGGTCTGAAGTAAAAATTTTACGCCGACAGCCTCAGCCTTTTGGTATAAAAAATAATCCAAGGCATACCTGCTGATCCCAAAACCGCCGAGATCTAAAGGCATGTTTGCTGTTTTTCCTTTGATTGAAGTCAATTGGAATTTGTTGATTTCGGAAGGTCCTATTTCGTCAGGAAAAAGATTTTCCCGGAGCAAAAAGTCTTTCACTTCATTGGAGATGTATTCTCCGCAGACACGGTGAAAGGGGTAGTACTTTTTTTCTATGAGCAAAACCTCCCGACCTTTTTTTGCGAGCTGATGTGCTGCAACCAATCCCCCAAGTCCACCGCCGATGATAATAATGTCTGAATGCTGCATAAAACAAGAGAGCCTTTTAAATGGAATGAATTGCCGTTTATCAAATTTCGGTCTTTGAATTTAAGAAAAGCCCTGAATTACGGGTTACTTTCAAAGGTTATTAATCAAGTCAACTAAATATCACATGAAGAAGTTTACCCAAATGTATTTACGAAGGGGATTGACGTTTCTTCTTTTGCTGGGAATGGTCTTTGTCGGAGACGAAGCATTTGCACAAAAGAAAAAGAAAAAAAGTTCCAAAAATGCCCCTGCTGCCGCTGCTCCTGCCCCTGCAAGACCGGCACCACCTAAGACCGGCCCAAAGCCTTATGGGGAGGTCATTACAGACAAAGCCAAAACCAAGGAAGGGCTTTTCAAAGTCCATGAATTGGATGGCAAATATTTTTATGAAATTCCCGACACCCTTATCGGGAGAGAAATGCTCATTGTCACGACCATTGCCAAAACCGCAGACGGAATCGGTTATGGAGGCGAAAGAACCAATACCCTGCTCGTCAGATGGGACCAAAACGGAGACAATATACTCCTGAAAGTAGTTTCTTACAGTAACACTGCGGCTGACTCTTTGCCGATTTTCACTGCCGTAAAAAGCTCAAACTTGGAACCGATCCTCCAAAAATTTGATGTAAAGTCAAAAGCTTCTGACAAAAATGGTACAGTCATAGAAGTGACAGACCTTTTTTCTAAAGATGTGCAGGCAATCGGATTGCCTAGAAACAGAAGAACACAGTACAAAGTCACTCGATTGGACAATGAGCGCTCTTACATCGATCGAATCAGTCCCTACCCGATTAATATAGAAGCAAGGTATGTGATGACTTATGCGGCGACAGAACCCCCATCCAATGCAAGTACAGGATTGATTACTGTAGAGATGAATTCTTCCATGGTTTTGTTACCAAAAGACCCCATGATGCAGCGTCTGTCAGATAGACGTGTGGGTTGGTTTAGCCGATCAGTGGTGGATTATGGTCTCGACGAACAAAAAGCAGCGAGAAGGACTTTTCTTGACAGGTGGAGACTGGAAGTGAAGGAAGAAGATTATGAGAAATTCAACAGAGGTGAATTGGTAGAACCCAAGAAACCAATCGTATTCTATATCGATCCGGCTACACCCGAAAGATGGAGACCTTACCTAAAGCAGGGAATTGAAGATTGGCAAAAAGCTTTTGAAGAAGCAGGTTTCAAAAATGCCATCCTTGCCAAAGATGCACCTACCAAAGAGGAAGATCCAGATTGGAGTCCTGAAGATGCACGTTATTCTGTCATCAGGTATTTTGCATCGGACATCCAAAATGCCTATGGCCCGCACGTATCCGATCCACGCTCAGGAGAGATTATTGAATCAGATATAGGTTGGTACCATAATGTGATGAACTTACTTAGAAACTGGTTCTTTATCCAAACAGCAGCAGTAAATCCTGAAGCAAGGGGAGTCAATTTTAGAGAAGAAACCATGGGCAGGTTGATCAGATTTGTATCCTCTCACGAAGTTGGACATACTTTGGGCCTTCCCCACAACTTTGCTTCTTCGCATGCTTACCCTGTTGATTCTTTGCGTTCAGCTACATTCACCAAAAAATTTGGAACAGCACCATCTATCATGGATTATGCGAGATTCAACTACATTGCCCAACCAGGAGATGCAGATGTCAGCCTGATGCCGGATGTAGGGCCATATGACAAATACTCCATCGCATGGGGTTACAGACCGATTTTGGAGGCTAAGACTCCAGAGGAAGAACAACCTACTTTGGACAAATGGATTTTGGCCAAGCAGGGAGATCCTGTTTACCGATTTGGCCGTCAAGGCAACAGCTACGATCCAAGCAGTCAAAGTGAAGACTTGGGAGACGATGCCATGAAAGCTTCTGATTATGGCATCAAAAACCTGAAAATCATCCTTCCAAATCTGATGACATGGACCGCAGAAGCTGACAAGCCTTTCAAAGATTACAGTGACCTCAATGAAATGTACGGTCAGGTTATCGGACAGTACAACAGGTACATGGGACATATCAGAACCAATGTAGGTGGGGTGTATGAATTCTATAAATCTGCCGGACAGGGAGAAGCCGTCTATGTCCACACTGACAAGAACAAGCAGAAGCGTGCCGTCCAGTTTATCAACAAAGAGCTTTTCGCCACACCTACCTGGCTGATGGATGAAAAAATCATCGAAAGAACCGGAGATTTCGGGGCATTGGAAAGAATCCGTGGAGTTCAAGTTTCTACTTTGAACGGAATTCTGGAATGGGGTAGGCTTGGAAGAATGATCGAAAACGAAGCCCTAAACGGTAAAAATGCCTATACTATGGTTGAGCTTTTTGACGACCTGCGTGGCGGAATCTGGACAGAATTGCCTAGCGGAAAAACCATTGATGTGCACAGAAGAAGTCTTCAAAGGGCACATATTGAGCGTTTGGAATTGTTGCTTACAGGAAATGAACCGACACTTCCAGCGCAGTTTAGGGCTTTTGTAGGTCCTCAGATCAATGCTTCCCAATCAGACATCAGACCAATGGCGAGAGGCGAGCTGAAAACGTTGCAAAGACAGATTACTGCCGCAATTCCAAGAACCTCTGACAGACTATCCAAGCTCCATCTTGAGGATGCATTGGAAAGGATCAATACAATATTGGATCCAAAATAAAATCAAGAGAATAACTTTCTACATCTGAAAGAGGCCAAGCTGAACAAGTTTGGCCTCTTTTTGTGTTGTAACCTTAAGTGTCTATTTTTACCCAACAATAATTTAAAGCGATGTCCCACAGCCCACTTCAGATTCTTCAGGAACACAACCTGCGGATTACCAATTGTAGACAGGAAGTATTAAAAACTTTCTTGGAAAGGCAGGTAGCGCTTTCGCATTCAGATTTGGAGGAAGTGTTGCAAAAGGATTTTGACAGGGTGACGATCTACAGGACATTGAAGACCTTTTTGGACAATGACCTCGTCCATAAAGTCCTTGATGACAGCGGCGCTACGAAGTATGCTTTGTGTTCACATTCCCATGAGGGAGAGCATCATCACGATCACGAGCATGTGCATTTCAAATGTGAAAAGTGCGGGAAAACAATTTGTATTGAAGAAGTGAGTTTGCCAAAAATAACATTGCCTGAAGGCTATATCAATAAAGAAGTGAGTCTATTGATCCAAGGAGTATGCGACAAATGCAATTGATCAAACCTCCAAGGGTTCTCTAGGAACTTTTTTTGTAGGCGAATCTGTTGGCCAAATCACACCGGGTGGCAAATCTATTTTGGGAGGGGTAAAATCTTCCACACCGCCGTCTCCATCATCACTACTATCTGAATTTCGCCCGAGATTAGACTTGGTCATAGTAGCCACAAAATAAATCAGCACCACATAGGCGACTCCACACAAGACCAAATCAACTATTAAGCTACTCATATTCAGAGAAATTTGAATCAATTTACTACAAAACCTTTTAGAAGTCAATCATTTAACTTACCAATACCAAAATTGATTTGAGAAATTTTAAAAAAATCAATTGGTTTCCTGTTTAACTTGTGAAATAAGGGATATCATTAGATATTTGCGCACGAAAAAAATTAAGTAATGATAGTCAAAACAAAAAAATATCAATTAGAAACAGGTACCTATATCAAGCTGGGACTGACCAACATCCTCAAAGAACAATGGTGGGTAGTACTGATCGCCATCGCAATTGGATGCGGCTATTTTTGGATTGCCTCTTGGTGGTGGATTAGCATGGCCATTTTGGCATATGTTTTATACTGGCTTTTTTGGGTGATCCAGTTTGCGGGCGTCACCCAAATGGAACAGAATAAGGTCATTTTTGAAAAAATGTCTTATGAAATTGACAGCAGGCAGATTTTGATGAAGCTCAATGCCCAACAGGGAATGCCCATCAAATGGGATTTGATCAAAAAAGTGGACCTGACCAAAGAAGCCTATATCCTGACTATGTCCAAAGCACAATTCATCTATCTTCCTTTCAAAATCTTCAACACTGAAAATGAAAGGAAATTTATGGAAGCCATCCTCAGAAGAAAAGGATTTCTTCCTGAACAGCCCACGGGCAAAATAGCCACGGCGGAGGTGAAAAAGTAAAGAGTCCATGGCCGATAGTCTATAGCCCAACGCTGCTACAATGGCTCTTCAATCCAAGATTTTATTTGGTTACCTGCTAGGAAGCGAATTTATACAAAAGCAAAAAGGCCTGATTCGATGTGAATCAGGCCTTTTTTGTTGATTTTCTAATCTGAACCACTTATAAATCAGGGTTTGAAATTCAAAAACAAGTGGCTGTCGACAGTTGACGGTAGCTTGTGAACACCTTACATTTTTGGCAAAATCACCGTATCGATTACGTGAACCACACCATTGGAAGCTTCGATGTCTGCAGTAGTCACAGTGGCATTGTCTACCATGGCTTTTCCACCTTTCAATGTGATAGTCACTTCAGAACCTTGAGCGGTTTTGGCTTTCATCCCGTTTTTCAGGTCTTTGGAATAAACTTTTCCAGGAACAACATGGTAGGTCAACACAGCCACCAATTGGGCTTTGTTTTCAGGCTTCAAAAGATTCTCCACCGTACCTGCAGGAAGTTTGGCAAAAGCCTCGTTTGTAGGCGCAAAAACTGTAAATGGGCCATCGCCCTTCAATACACCGACCAAGTCACCGGCTTTGACAGCAGCTACCAAGGTGGAAAGGAATTCTGTCTGAACCGCTAAGTCAACAATATCCGCTTCAGGGTTCAATGAAGCATCCTTGTTCAATGTGAATGATGAAGTCAAGAAAAAGCTGAACAACATCGCAATGGCAAATAATTTTTTCATGGTAACAATAGTTTTGGTTAGGCAATTTAAAGCCCAAACCATATCTTATTGTTTATCAAATATTTGTGAAATTTTGTGAATAGATTTTGATTTACGGAAAGCAGTTGTTGGTTTACAAAAAATGACTGCTTAAAGAAATGATTTATTTGAATGGTATCAAATTTTGATTCCCGTAGATTGCGGTGACCTGCGCAGAAAAATGCTGTATTGGGTTTGGGAAAGCATGGATTTAATTCGGCCACGCAAGATTACCTAATATTCAAATTTTATGGAGTAATATTTCAACAATTCCTTATTATTCTGTTGATCTAAATCACGAGTTGAAATGTAAATGGTATTTTTACCCGCCCAAAAAACTGCTGTTTTTTCTTCTTCACTAATATCATTTCCGGTAAAATCAAATTTGAAAAGTGACCATACTCCATCCTTTGAAGTTTTACAAATTTCAATTTGCAAGTGGTTATCACTACCCCCCCTTTCTAATCCAACCCAATGACCGTCTTTGGACATTACTCCAAATGAGCCTCGAAATCTTTGGTGCCCTGAAGCAATTTCATTTGTGCTTGCAAACACGAAACTCGCTTTTGAATAATGATTGTCTAAAATGTAAAACAAGAATA
>NZ_CDSBKL010000214.1:0-6998 GCF_977115555.1 Aquiflexum sp. | reverse complement strand
ATTCATTTTGACTTTTGAAATAAAATCAAAAAGCGCATCTACGAAAGTGGATGCGTTTTTTTGTTGATTCACCATCATTATTTTTTTGAATTCCTAAAATCAGTAGGACTGAATACCTTAACCATTTAGGCAAATCCTGTGAAAAAAATCAGGATAATTTTAGAAGACTATTCATACCAAATTGATTCATTACTTTTGATTTTTTATTAACTTCAATGGATCATCTTTCTCGCATCAATGACCGAATCCTTTATCAATTACCTAGAATTCGAAAAAAGGGCAAGCCGCCACACTGTATTGGCTTATAAAAAGGATTTGGAGCAGTTTGGTGAATTTTACACGCTCTCCTTCGAAAAGGAAGACATCAGCACCGCAGATCATCCTGAAATACGTGCCTGGATCATCGATCTCGTCGATCAGGGATTGAGTACAACTTCAGTAAATAGAAAAATCGCAACCCTCCGATCATTTTATAAATTCTTAATGCGCTCGGGAGAAATAACCAAAGACCCAACTTACAAACTCCGTGCACTTAAGACGCCGAAGCGGCTTCCGGAATTTGTGCAGGAAGATGCTATCGACAAAATCTTGGGGGAGTTGCAGTTCAAGCCTGATTTTGATGGACAGCGGGACAAGATGGTGATGGAATTTCTCTATCTCACCGGTGTACGATTATCCGAATTATTGGAACTCAAATGGAAGGATATCGACCTTGCCGCCGAATCTGTGAAAGTACTTGGCAAACGAAAAAAAGAAAGAATTATTCCTATCACAACGGGGCTCAAAAAGAATATAATTTCGTACAAAAAAGTATTTCAGGAAACGTTTTCAATTCTACAAGATAGTGACTATTTTATCGTTAGTATCAGCAAGGAACAGGCTTACCCGATGAAGATTTACCGCATAGTGAGAGAACATTTAGACCTTTTCGCCCAGACTACCAAAAGAAGTCCACACCTCTTAAGGCATACATTTGCCACACACTTACTCAACAAAGGAGCGGACCTCAACGCAGTAAAAGACCTTCTCGGACATGCCAACCTAGCTGCTACGCAGGTCTATACCCACAATTCCATGGAAAAACTCAAGGCTGTGTTTGAACAGGCACATCCGAAAGCTTAATATAAGTTCAACTTTAAACCATTTACGTTATGAAACTTCAAATGCATTCCATCCATTTCGATGCTGATCAAAAGCTTATCGATTTTATCCAGAAAAAAGCCGATAAACTAGACACCTATTTTGATCGAATAATCGACGGAGAAGTTTTTATGAGACTCGATAACCATGAAAAAAAAGAAAATAAAATTGTTGAAATCAAACTGAATGTGCCCGGAAAGACACTTTTTGCAAAGAACCAAAGCGATTCATTTGAAGCAGCTTCCGATGAGGCCATAGAGGGCCTACGCAGACAGCTCAAAAAATTCAAAGAAAAAGTGGTCTTGGTCAACCAATAAATATCAAGAGACCCCGCCGAAAGCGGGGTCTCTCATTTTTTAGATTTTTTTTAGTAAGAATTTGGAATTTATTTTTGACCCTTTAAGAATCTTAATCGACGTCAAAATCAAGCAAACAACAAATTGAAGCCAATTCCTGCCAAAACCCCAACAGCAATAATCAGCGGTGAGGAAAGTTTAGTGAAATTCAACAAAAGATATGTCCCTATAATGGCCGCGATATTAAAAAAATCGGGATCCAAAGGCTCAAACAATAAATAGGCCGCAGCGATCAACATGCCACAACTTACAGCATTGATCCCTTCCAAGGCAGCGCGGACCGGACGGAATTTTTTCAATTTGTCCCAAAACTTGATAACAAAGAAAATAAGGAAAGTTCCCGGAAGGAAAATGCCTGCCGAGGCAATAAATCCTCCAGTCAATAAACCCAAAACCCCTTGCTCACGCATGGACAGTGCCCCCACATAGGCACTGATGCTGAATGTGGGGCCGGGGATTCCCTGAGATATGGCATATCCTGTCAAAAATTCCTGTGAAGTGAGGAATTTTTTAAACTCTACAAACTCGGTGAATAAATACGGCACCAGAACCTGTCCCCCTCCAAATATCAAACTTCCGTTTCGGTAAAAATTCTCAAATAGGAGCACCGCCTGATTTTTGGTCAGGGCACCCAATATGGCAGCAAAAACAAGGATCCCTCCCCAGAGGTAGAAATTAGCCCAAGCGATGACAAGCTTTTTATCTCCCTCTTCTTTGGGTTCATTCCGGTATTTGAGAGAAGTGGTCACTCCCCCTACCAGAAGTAATAAGGGGAAAATAAATGGAGAATTGTAGAAAAAAGAAATGAAGGTAGAAAACATCATCAAGATCGATGCCTCAGTAGTTTTGACCATTTTTAAAATGGTTTTTTGAGCCGCAAAGATGATAAAACCAATCGCCATAGGTTGGATGAATTTCGCAAAACTTAAGGCTCCCGGCGTATTTTCTTGCAAAAAGTCAATCAAAAAAGCGGCTCCAATCATCAAAAGGGTAGCAGGCAGAATCCAGACAAAAAGTGAAAGGTAGGCAAGATTAGGACCGCCTACCCTATACCCTATGGCTGAAATTGTTTGTGTTGAAGTCGGGCCGGGAAGTATCTGACAAAGCGCATTCAGCTCCCAGAGTTCCTGCTCTTTGATATATCCCCGTCTTGTCACCATTGTATCCAAAACCATGGCAAGGAAAACCTGAGGCCCTCCAAATGCAGTCAGAGATAACAATAAAACATCTTTGAGATAGAGATAATACCTGACCTTCCTGACAGACACGGCTTATTTCTTTAATCCTAATTCACGGAGTCTTTCGTCCAAAAACTCCCCGGCAGTAGCATCTTCAAACTGCTTGGGATGGGCAGCATCCACACAGCTATCGAGACATGTCAGATCCATTTCAGATCTTGGATGCATGAAGAAAGGAATGGAATACCTGCTTGTGTGCATCATTTCCTTTGGAGGGTTAACCACACGGTGGATGGTGGATTTCAGTTTTTTGTTGGTCAATCTCTCCAACATGTCACCCACATTGACGACCAATTGATCAGGAAGCGCAGTGATTGGGATCCATTTCCCGTCTTTTCTCAATACCTGAAGGCCATCTGCACTCGCTCCCATCAAAAGAGTGATGAGGTTGATGTCTCCATGTTCGGCAGCACGTACTGCATCAGCAGGGACAGCATCAGGATTTTCAATGGGGAAATAATGAATCTGCCTCAAAATGGAATTTCCATAAGCCACTTTATCTTCAAAGTAATTTTCGTCTAATTCAAGATAAAGCGCAATCGCTTTGAGCATGTTTTTCCCCGCTGCTTCCAAGGTTCTATAGGCTTCATTTGCGATTTCCTTAAATTCCGGCAATTCGGATGGCCAGATATTATCAGGATATTCTTTCTTGGTCTCATCACTGTCCGGGATGGTATCCAACTCCTGTCCTACATGGTAAAATTCTTTTAAGTCCCCGGTATTTCTGCCCTTTGCATGTTCCTTTCCTTTGCCGGTGTATCCTCTTTGGAAGCCGATTTCAGGTTTTTCATATTTGGCTTTGACCTCATCAGGCAAAGAAAAAAACTTTTTGATCACAGCATACAGTTTGTCCTGAAGATTTTTGTCAAGTCCATGGTTCTTGATCGCTACAAAACCAATATTATTATAAGCCTCTCCCAATTTTTGGACAAATGCTTCCTTTTCTTCAGGACTGCCCAAAGTGAAATCCGCAAGGTCCAAAGAAGGGATTTCATTGTATAAAATATCTTTCATCTACGAAATTTTGTTTTTTATTATTCAGCAATATATCCCAAATTTAGATAATTTAGCTTTCAGACTTTCATCACTATGAAAAAAACGAACCTCTATTTCTGTTTCCCTATTCTGATTTTGGTTTTTACTTCCTGCAGCCTAAAGGAAAAGAAGGAAGAGAAAATCTTTGAGATGGTCGTTTCAGATAGCTTGGATATAGAGAAAAAGGAGGTCAGTTTTTATTTCTATGAAGAGGAAAAGGAATATCCGGATGCTATCATCGAAATGTACGCACCCCTCAGCAATCAGAAGTTTAGCCCCGGCAGGATTCCTTTTGAATTCAATATCAAAAACTATCCCTTTGGAGAAGATTTGGACGGTTTCAAGCTGAACACCATCTTGAATTCAGCTGATCCTGTAGGACACAATTCTCCCATTTTCCAAGATGAATTGAAGGAAGGGACATACAGAATTGTCGCTTATTTGGTGGACAGTCAAGGTTTGGCACTCAAAGAGTTTGGTAATTATGTGGACCGGGATTTTATGGTTGGGAATACAAGCCCATTTCCATATTCGGGAGAACCATATCTAGCTCTAAATCTGCCTGTCAACGGGCAGACTTATTTAGAGGGAGAAGAAGTTACCATAGATTTTTTGGTCATCGGAGGTGATATGCTTCTGGATAACCTAAAAGTGACCATAAAAGTAGGTGGATTTCAATATGAAATGACAGAGATCAACCCTGTCCGAATCTCCAATCTACCGAAAGGTGAACACCTCGTCCAATTGAATCTTTCTTACCAAGACGGAAAGCCATTGGAAGGCCCATTTTCCAGTGCACAAAAGACCATTTTGATCCAATAACAAGTCCATAGATATGCTTGGCTTTCCTCAAAGGATTTGGGGAACATCCTTATCTTTGCAACAGCTACAGACATTCTATCAAACGCCATGCTACTCGTAAATACAATCAGGGATAATTTTGAGAAAACCTTGGAAGGATTACAAAAACGTAATTTTCCCAATGCCCAAGATGTCCTTATCCAGGTTTTGGACTTGGACAACAAAAGAAAAGAAACCCAAGCACAAAGAGACTCACTTCAGGCTGAATCCAATAATTATTCCAAGGAAATTGGGATTATGATGCGGGAAGGTAAAAAAGAGGAGGCTGAAAAAATAAAATCCCTTACATCGGAAATCAAGGAAAGGGTAAAATCCTTAGAGGATATCTTCAGCCAAACGGAAGAAGAACTCAAGCAGCTTTTGTATACCATCCCCAATATTCCCCACTTTTCGGTTCCAAAAGGTAAATCTGCTGAAGACAATGAGGTCGTGCTTTCGCATGGGGATATTCCTGCTTTGCCTGAAAACAAACAACCTCATTGGGAACTGATCAAAAAATATGACATTATAGATTTTGAACTTGGGACCAAAATCGCCGGAGCGGGTTTCCCTGTTTACAAGGGTAAAGGTGCGAGACTGCAGCGGGCACTCATAAATTTCTTTTTGGATGAGGCAATGAAAGCCGGTTACATCGAGGTTCAGCCGCCTATTTTGGTCAATGAAGATTCCGGTTATGGCACAGGACAATTACCTGACAAAGAAGGCCAAATGTATGAAGCTACGGTCGACAAGCTTTATTTGATCCCAACAGCGGAAGTACCAATTACAAATATTTACCGGGACGTGATCCTGAATGAATCTGATTTTCCTATCAAAAATGTGGGCTACACACCCTGTTTCAGAAGAGAAGCCGGAAGTTGGGGGGCACATGTGAGGGGATTGAACAGGCTGCATCAGTTTGACAAAGTGGAAATCGTCCGCCTTTCCCATCCTGATAATTCTTATGAGGCATTGGAAGAAATGAGCCTTTATGTACAGGGATTGCTGCAAAAACTGGAATTGCCTTATCGGGTTTTGAGGCTTTGCGGAGGTGATATGGGCTTCACTTCTTCACTGACCTATGATATGGAAGTCTATTCTGCTGCACAGGAAAGATGGCTTGAAGTAAGTTCTGTCAGCAATTTTGAATCTTTTCAGGCCAACAGGCTTAAGCTCCGATTTAGAAGTGAGGATAAAAAAACAACTTTGGCACATACCCTCAACGGGAGTGCTTTGGCATTGCCTAGAATTGTAGCCTCCTTATTGGAAAACAACCAAACCGAAACCGGCATCAAAATGCCTAAGGTATTGGTTCCTTATCTCGGTTTTGATACCATAGGAGTATGATTTATCAATCCATCTCTTCCAAAGTTTAGGACACCTTTTCCAAAGTTTTAAACTTTGGAAAAGATTTATTCCTCCAAATCCCATTCCGATGAAGTATCTTTTTGCAACATGCCTATTCTTACTTTCTTTTCAGGCTTTTTCCCAATCTGAAAAAGAAGAAAAGCATGCTATAGCTGCCGTGGTTCAATTGTATTTTGACGGAATGATCGAAAGGGACAAAAGTAAACTAGAAGAAGCCTTCCTCCCTGAGGCGAGGCTGATAGGATACCGGGGAGAGAATTTTACGGTAACAACTTTTGAGGATTGGGCAAACGGAACAGCAAAGGGAGAAAAAAGAGATCCTTCAAAATATAAAAATATTCTTTTGGAAGTTGAACTGAAGGGAAATACGGCCTTGGCCAAAACAGAACTTTTCTGGCCAGGAATCTACTATTTCGATTTTTTGACTTTGATCAAAAAGGATGGAAAATGGAAAATTGTCCACAAAACCTGGTACGAAGAGAAGAGGTGAAAAAGATTTGAGATTTGAGATTTGAGATTTGAGATTTAAAAAAATCTAGCATGATCCTAAAGAGATAACACAAATTTCTTCCACAGACAGGACGTCCGCCTGCGGTAGGAAGGGAAGACCGAAGCTGGATGTAGCATCCTTTCTCCCTTTATTCATGGATATATACCAAACAAGATGCCTCTAAAAGTTGAATGCTTTTAGAGGCTTTGTTTCAATTATTTTTGTAAATCCAAATTTATATCTATGCTTTTAAGTATATTCTTTTTCTTGCCATTACCCAAATAAAACAAGTATGGAGTCCAATTGATGTGGCTGTGGACTGTATACAATCGTCTGTGGTCGATTATCCGCAGCAAAATCAATTCGAAATTAGTTTGTTGCTATGAAAGCGGATAATCAAATTACTTTTTCAGGACTTTGATATGTTCTACTTTTTGTCCGCAACTGACTTCTACCACGAATACACCCTTTGGAATCCTTCCGATCATCTGAGCAATGGCATCGTTCATCTCATTTTCTGTTTCTACACTA
>NZ_CDSBKL010000213.1:0-7084 GCF_977115555.1 Aquiflexum sp. | reverse complement strand
ATAAAGTTAATTTTGGTATGTGCATTCATCTGAATACACATATTTAGAATTAAATTATATCAATTTGGTATTTTTTTGCCAGAATTTGAAATACTAGTAATCTGTATACCTCTGGTTTTTTAGGGTAAATTATTACCCATCATTAGTCGAAAATTAATTATATTCGAAAAAAAATAAAACTATGAAAAAAGGAATAATTACTCTCTTAGGAGTAATGGTATGTTTATTTGCGCAAGCGCAGAATACCGAAATGGAACTAATTCGCAGTGCTTTCCGCCTGGAAAAAAAAGCAATGGTCGCTGAATTCTTAGAGTTAGATAATGCTGAGTCTGATAAATTCTGGCCGATTTATGAAAAGTATGAACAAGAGAGGGCAGAAGCAGGTACCAGACGAATAAAAAATATTGAAGCCTATGCCAAAAAATATGAAAATATGGATGAAGCTACTGCAGAAGCCTTGGTAAAAGAAAGTATTTCCATTCAGAAAAAGGAGTTAGAGCTTCGTAATAAATATTATGGAATTGTAAAAAAGGAACTCTCAGTAACTACAGCAGCTCGATTTTACCAAATTGAAGATTTTATTTATATTGGTTTGTTGAATGAATTGAACAATCAAATTCCACTTTTGCTTAAAAAATAACTTTTAAGGGTAAATAATTGATTAATTCCTTAAGCTTTTAAAATCCCAATCTAATTAATGATTTCTTGGGAAATATGGTTAAGGGAAATTTATCCTAAAGTTTTACCTCAATTACTTAACAGGATTTGAAATATTATTAAATCAATTACCTAAGCTGTTATTGATGAAATTTGAAATGGGATTAATCAACATAGATTAATCCCATTTTTTTTCCTCTTTCATACTATTCTTGCTTCTTTTCGAAAGACAATTCCCCCTCTTATTTTTTTAAGGATTAATTAAACCCGACATTTCATCTTGATCAATCCATCCACCTCCTAAAGCTTTATAAAGATTGACATATCCAATAAATAACTTTTGGGTAGTTTCTGATAAGATAAGCTGTGCTTCAAAAGCTTGGCGTTGACTTTCAATTACCTCAAGATAACTAGTCACTCCTTTATCATAACGCTCTAAAGAAAGTTTTTGAGCATTTTTTGCAGCTTCCACATGGTCGGTCCTTGCTTTTAATTCAACTTTTGTTGTTGATATTTCAACCAAAGCATCCTCCACTTCTTTAAAAGCAGTAATTACAGTTCTTTCATATTCGTAGGTTGCCTGCTCTGTACGTTTTCTTTCTAATTCCACACGTCTTTTATTCTTATTGAACTGAAAAATGGGGCCAATCAATGTTCCGCCAATTGCAAAGGCGGCAGGATTTAATGTAAGTGCTGATAACTCGCTACTTGCTGAACCAAACAAGCCTGTAATTCCTATGGAAGGAAAACGTTGAGCAATAGCGACACCAATTCTAGCAGTCTGTGCGTGTAACAGCATCTCAGACTGGAGAACATCAGGCCTTCTTTCCATAAGCATTGAGGGCAGGCCTACAGGGATATCAGGAGGGAATGATTGATCAAAAAGCTCATTTCCTGTAAGGATCGGTCGAGGATTTTGCCCTAGTAAGATTGAAAGTGCATTCTCTGTTTGGGCAATTTTTCTTGTATAAAATGGGACAGCAGCTGCAGCAATGGCCCGTTGGATTTGGGCCTGATTGAGTTCGATCTCGGCCACAATTCCCTCATCATACCTAGCTTGAATAATTTTCAATGAATGCTCCCTCAGAATAAGATTCTGGACTGAAATATATGATCTCCATCTAAAATCGAGAAGCTGGTAGTAGGTAGAAGCAATTTGTGAAATTAAACCTATTTGGACGGATCTTTTACCATATTCTGAAGCTACTAATTCCGCCCTGGCTGCTTCATTTGCTCTTCTGAATTTACCCCAAAAGTCTATCTCCCAATTTAATGTTCCAAATCCTGTATAAAGGTTAACTGCATTCAGTTCTGGAGTTGTAGGCAGGCCGTTTATAACATTTCCTCTTAGTGCTCCTGCGGAATAACCAAAGGTGGGAAACAAGTCTGCTTTGGTAATTCCCAATGCAGCCTGTGACTGTTCTATTCTGCTAGAAGCAATCAATAGATCTTTATTTTCCCTAAGGCCAATCGTAATAAGTGTATCAAGAACAGGTTCCTCAAATAATTCCCACCAGCTGATATTCAAAACAGAATCTGTCATGGCGATTTGAAGACTGTCAAAACGATACACAGTCGAGGGATCTATTTCATTTCGCACTGGTTTAAATCCCGGGCCAACCTTACAGCTAAAAAATGTAGCAGCCGAGATGATGCCTAATAAGATAAATTTAAATTTACTCTCCATCATTTTATATTTTCAGTTGCCTTTTTTTGCTCTTTATCTCGTTTTTTCTCATATCCGGCTATCTTTCCAATAAGGATAAATAACATTGGGTAAAAGAACACCCCTAGGACAGTTGCCATAGACATTCCTCCAAGTAAAGCCATGCCCATTACTTTCCTCGATTCTGCTCCCGTACCCGATGCGATTACCAAAGGGAATACACCGAGTATAAATGAGAACGCTGTCATAAGAATAGGCCGGAATCTGGATTTGGCCGCTTTAATTGCCGCATCAAAGAGGCTCAATCCGGCTTTAAATTCTTCATTGGCAAATTCTACAATCAGAATTGCATTTTTGGCGGCCATACCTATGAGCATCACAAATGAAACCTGGGCAAAGATGTTATTTTCAAAAGTTGGGCTAAATAACCTGCCAACCCAAAGGAAAATAAGAGCTCCAAAAATAGCAAAGGGCGTTCCTAAAAGGATGGAAAGAGGCAGAGACCAGCTTTCATACTGCGCAGAAAGGATCAGAAACACGAATACCAACGAGAATGTAAGAATAATACCTAAAGAACCTGATGCTTTCTTTTCCTGAAATGACATGGCATTCCAGCTGTAACTCATATCGGCGGGCAATACCTCGGCGGCAACTTCTTCCAAAGCATTCATGGCCTGTACAGAACTATATCCAGGGGTAGGTCCTCCTGTAACTTCAACAGATCGGTACAAATTAAATCTATTTGTATAATCTGGCCCTGAAATAGGCTTTACGGTTGCAATGGTGGCCAATGGCACCATATCTCCATTATTATTTTTTACGAAGAAATTATTGATTTGTCTTTCATCAACTCTATATTCAGGTTCTGCCTGGATATAGGTTTTGTATAGGCGTCCGAACCTTGTGAAATCGTTTACATAAGCGCCACCCATAAATGCGCCAACAGTAGTGTATAAATCCTTTAGGGAAACACCAAGTTTAAGTGCTTTTTCTTTATCTATTTCCATGAATCGTTGTGGTACATTGGCCTGGAAAGTAGTGAATGCACTTCCAATTTCAGGTCGTGAATTTGCCGCTTGAATAAATTTCATGGTGTTTTCCGACAGGTAAGCGGGTGTATTTCCTCCCCGATCCTGTATCATAATACTAAAACCTGAGCCGTTCCCCAAACCTGGAATAGCGGGTGGGCCAAAAGAAATTGCCTGGGCGCCTTTTATTTTTTCCGAGAGCTTTTGGTTGATTTCAATAATCATATCTTTGGCAGTACGGTCTCTTTCCCCCCAATCAACTAAAGAAACAAACATTGACCCAGTGTTCGGAATCATCGATCCGCTTAGCATGCTATATCCCGTAGCATTCAAAACATATTTAACTTCAGGGTATTCCAGCAGGATTTCTTCAATTTCACTTGAAATAACTTCAGTTCTTTGTAATGAAGCTGCATTCGGTAATTGAATGTTCACAAAGAAGTAACCCATGTCTTCTTCCGGAATAAACCCTCCGGGTACCAATTTGATAAATATGCCAGCTCCTACAGTCATTATAACAATGAATACCACACCTCTTTTAAGTTTTCTGGACACCACATTGGTAAGACTCATGTAGGCATCTGTGGACTTGTCCATCCCTTTATTGAATTTAGCAAAGAACCAACCTAACGCCCCTTTGTACGGAACCGGTTTTTTTAGGAGGATGGAGCAAAGCGCGGGACTAAGAGTCAGGGCATTTAGTGAAGAAACTAGTACCGATACAACAATGGTAATGGCAAATTGCTGGTACAAAATACCTGTAATACCGGCCATTCCTGCTACCGGGATAAACACGGCAACCAATACCAGGGTTGTGGCAATCACCGGGGCGGTAACCTTCTTCATCGCATCAATAGTTGCCTCGCGCGCATTCATTCCCTTATCTATATTCACCTGAACAGCTTCAACTACTACAATGGCGTCATCTACTACAATCCCTATGGCAAGTACAAGCCCCAGAAGCGAAAGTACGTTAATGGTAAAACCAAGCATGGGAAAAAACATAAAGGTTCCAATCAGGGAAACCGGAATTGCGAGCGTAGGAATGAGAGTAGCTCTCCAGTCCTGGATAAAGACAAAAACAACCAATATGACCAGTACGAGGGCTATAATTAGTGTGATGACAATATCTCTTATTCCTGCTGTAATAGGTAAGGTAGTATCAAGCCCAACTTCATATTTTAGACTTTCAGGAAAGTCTTTTGCAAGCTGGTCCATTTCTGTAATTATGTTTTGGGCAAGTTCAACTGCATTTGATCCCGGAGCCTGATATAAGGCAATGAGAGCACAGGTTTGCTTGTTAAAACGAGGAACCATATTGTACGTTTCCACGCCCAGGTTTACAGTGGCAATATCTCCTATTTTTACCTGTGAACCATCAGGCTGGGTCCTTACAACTATTTCTTCAAATGCTTTAGCCGAATTAAATCGTTCAGGCAAACGAACGGTATAGGTAAATTCCGTACCCGGTGGTGCAGGCTCATCGCCAAACTTCCCTCCTGGAACCACAACGTTCTGTTCATTGATTGCTGTTAGCATCTCAGGTACAGTAATACCCATTTTCGACAGCTTATCGGGTTTCACCCAGATTCTCATAGAGTAGTCTGCAGCGCCCAGCACATCAACTCTTCCAATTCCTTTTACACGCGCCAACTGATCTTTTATGTTAATCAAAGCATAGTTACCCAAAAAATCCTGATCATATCTGCCATCTGATGTCAAGGCTATAGCCATCATTATATTCGGCAATGATTTTTTCGTGGTAACACCATATTTGGTAACATCTTGCGGAAGTTTTGCTGAAGCAGCTGAAACCCTGTTTTGAGAGAGAACTGTATTCATGTCCGGATCGGTACCAACGTCAAAGGATATTTGAATGACCATACTACCGTCATTTGCATTGCTCGATTTCATGTAGAGCATATTGTCGACACCGTTAATCTCCTGCTCCAAAGGAGTCGCAACAGACTCTTCTACCGTGATGGCATTGGCTCCGGTGTAATTTGCTCTCACCTCCACAATTGGCGGTGTTAAACTTGGGTATTGTTCTATTGGAAGATCAATTAATGAGACCGCTCCAACAATAATGATCAGAATAGCCAATACCATAGCTACAATAGGTCTGCGAACAAAGAAGTTACCTGAGTTTTCAGTCATAGTTTAATTAATTTTTAGTAGATTGACTTTGAAACTCTATAAGCATTGGTATAATTTCCATGCCAGTCGAAACTTTTTGTAAACCATCAATTACAACTTGTTCATTTTCCTTTAAGCCTTCGGTGATCAGCCATAGGTCGTCAATCCTGCCACCGGTTTGGACCGGTCTTGATTTTACAATATTGTCTTCGCCTACAACATATACAGAATATTGACCCTGCAGTTCAGTAACGCATTTTTGAGGCACAAGAATTGCACCTTTGGCTACTTCAAATTCTAAACGCACTTTTGCGAACATTCCTGGTCTCAGTAGTCCTTTCTGATTGTCAAATGTTGCCTGTACCAAAATAGATCCAGTATTTACATCAATTTCTCTCCCCAGGAATTCAACACTTCCCTTCTCTTCATATTCAGTTCCGTCCCCAAGGATCAAAGTCAGATTATTTTCATTTTTCGGGTTCTTACGATCTTTCGTTCCTTTTTCCGCCACAGGTTGATTAAATTCCCGGGCTAGTATTAAATACTCTGCTTCTGTAAGAAAAAATTCAACCCGCATTTTACTAATATCTGATACAACGTTTAGAATCACAGGGTTAGGCTCCCGCCCGACAAATTCCCCTGTTCGCGCCTCCGTTTTACCTATAAGGCCATTAATTGGTGACAGGATTCTCGTATAACTCAGATTTATTTGAGTCATTCTTAAATTTGCTTTAGCGGCTTCTACTGAAGAAATTGCTGCATCCCTGCTCGCCTGCGCTGCATCAAGATCACTTTTACTTACCGCATTAATTTCAGCCAGTGGTTTATATCTGGCTAATTCATTTTCAGCATTGACCAGATATGTCTGAGCTTCTGCAACCGTACTTTCCATGGAAGCAACTGCTGCAGCGAATGGCTGTGAATCAATGGTATAAAGTAATTGCCCTTTTTTTACGGGATACCCTTCATCAAAGTGCACTCCTTCTAAAAACCCTTCTACCCGGGCCCTTATGGGGATATCTTGAAATCCATATATCTGTCCCACAAACTCCTTGTAAATTGGGACATCTCTTTGAATTACTTTCACCACTTGTATCTCTTGAAGTGATGCTTCCATTTTATTCCCGGAATCCGTGCATGACATGGTTTTTCCCAACAAAATTATAAACAGAGCGTATTTGATTTTTTGCATAATGAACCTTCAGCGATATTTTATTTTAAAGTTAAGATAAAAAAGTAAAGAGGGTTTGAATCTTAAATTAAATAAGTGAATTTTTTCAGTTTTTGCTTATAAAATCACTTATAAACTGTTGTTTTTTTGTAAAAGCTGAAATAAAAAGTCATGAGTAATAAGCGTTTATTAGTTTGAAAAAAAGGAAGGATAGATTGAATGTAATGAGTAAAAGACAGTTTTTTGAAAAAGTAAAAATCAACATCCACATGCGTGAAAATATAAATGAGTTGGTCGAGAATTTTTTATTATCTTCTATTGTAGATCAAAAGTAAATCTCAATTATCGCCGACTTTTATAATAAGTAAATCTGTTTAAAACCACAAAAAAATCAGACAATATGGTTTCTTGAAAGCTGACCATTCC
>NZ_CDSBKL010000212.1:0-7086 GCF_977115555.1 Aquiflexum sp. | reverse complement strand
TGTGTATAAGTTGTAATTTTTCGGCCAAACCGTTGGTAATGGCTTTGAGACTAGACAATTCGGCTTGAGCCAACTGGGTTACTTTATCACTACTGGCTTGGCTTTGGTTTAGTTCGGTTTGACGGGCAAATTCTTTTTCGGCATAAAGAAGCTTGGCTTTCGAAACCAAATAATCTTGTTGCATTTGTATGTATTGCTGGTCTTGCATTACGGCAATAATTTCGCCTTTGTTTACGTGCATACCAGGCAAAAGATGCGTTTTGGCCAAATAACCGCCCAAAGGAACGGAAACCGAAACTAGGTTTTGAGGTGGCACATCTATTTTTCCGTTTATTTTTAAGGTAGTAGCCATGCTTTGTTCAGTCAAAGAAATGGTTTCAATATCGGCATTATTGAGTTGTGCATCGGTTAGAACAACTTCGTTTTCTTTTAAAACGGTTGCTGTTTGGGTTTCTGTTGTTTCTTTTTTACAAGAAATAAAAAGAACTAATAATGTGAGAATTACAATATTTTTTATCATGATTTCCTGGATATTATTGATTTCAATACCCATTCCGAAGTAGATTATTCAGATCATTATCCTGTCTCCGCTGTTTTTTCATTAGAAAAACCAATCCGAAAAATCAAATCCAATCCTGAGGAATAGACTTATTTCTTTGATCCTTTTTTTAACAAAATCAATAAAACCGGAAGTAAAACCAAATCAGCGATCAAGGCAAAAACCAATGCCATTCCTATCAACAAGCCTGAATAAAAAGTCACGCCAAACTGGCTCAAAGTCAATATTGAAAAACCGGAAACCAAAACAAGCGTAGTGAGAATAATTGCCTTTCCAGTTTCCAAATAAGCCCTTTTGATCGCATACAGCCACGGCTTCCCTTTTCCAAGTTCCATTTTCAACTTTGCCATAAAGTGAATGGTGTCGTCCACGGCAATACCAAAAGCTACAGTAAATATGATTGCAGTAGTTAGCTTTAGTTCGATACCAAAAACAAACATCAAGCCGCACACCCATAAAAGAGGAATGATATTAGGAATTACTGATATGAGGGCAATTTTCCATGACCTGAACAAAAACCCTACAATCAAAGCAACAATCACAAATGCAAACCCAAGCCCTTTTGCCATTTGCGCAGTGACACTTTCATGACTGATATCAATCAGGTGGGACGTTCCTGTAATCCTGACAAGGAGCAAATCGGGGTTAATTTTCTCTTCCAAAAACTTCAAAAATTCAGCTTTCATTTCTGAGGATTTGAGGCTTCCCATATCTTCAGTCCTCGCAGAAAGTCTTCCTGTCTTTAAATCTGAAGTCAATATCTGAATTGGTGAAGCCTCCAAAACCTTTTTAAAATAGGGCTCCATGCGGCGAACCTGTCCTAATGAAGGGCTTGAAAATGCCTTTTCACTTCCACCGTTTAAGGCTTTATTAAGGCTTTTTGCCATAGTCAATGGGGACACAATAGCCGATGCCCCAAAAACATCCTTGACAAAATTCTCCAGTTTTTCCTGTTCTTTCAACACCTCAAATTGCATCAGATCCTGAGCTTCGGGGCCTGCTTCCAAGGAAAATTCCAAGGGCTTAGACCCTCCAAACTCTTTGTCAAAAAACCTAAATTCCTCTATCAAGGAATTATTTTCAGGTAAATCATCCAATATATACCCATTGACCTGAAGTCTTGACATACCAAAACCTGACAAAACAGTAACCAAAATAAATACTACAATAATAGGTTTGGTATTAGAAACTGTCCACAAAAATGCTTTCCTCATCCCCTTTCTCCACATAATGGAAAAAGAATCGTATTCCGAAACTTTGAAAGGTGTCAGCAGATACAACATCCCCGGTGCTATCAATACTACAGCCAAAAACATCATCATAACCCCTATTCCGGTATAGAGTCCAAAGGATTTCAAGCTTGGAATATTGGTAAAATAAAGAGAGATAAAACCTAGTGAAGTAGTAAAGCAAGTCAAAAATACAGCCGTCCATAGCTCTGAAAAGGATTTTTGGATCGCTTCATCTTTGAGATAGCCATTTCTTATCTGTGTCAGGTAATGATTAAAAAAGTGGATAAGGGCGGCCAATCCTACAACCGAAAGGATGGTCGGCTGCATGACAGACATTACATCCAACGGCTTTCCAAAATAAAGAGACAAAGCTATTGTCCACAAAATCCCAAACAATAGGACTATTAAAGGTACCAAAACTCCCCACCATGTCCTGAATATTACGATAAGGAGAAATACTATCAGCAAAATCGATATTCCCAAAAAGAATGAAAACTCTTTCTGCATCAAATGTATGAATTCACCCTGAGCCCTTATTTTTCCGGCAAGGTGGAAATCGTTGATCCCCGAGTTATCGACGAGACTTTTTATCTCCTGATATAATACATCCCCCTCTTCCTTGCTGATCCGCTGTTGGTTTTTCAAGATGATCAAAAGGTAATTTCCCTCCTCACTGATGAGACTTCCTTTCCATTGGCCAGATGCCAAAATAGAATTCTTTGAAAGGATAAGGTTTTCAGAATTATTCCAATCCAAAACTTTCCGATATCGAATCCCGAAAGGGTTGATGATTGGTTCCTCCAAATCCAGAAGCGATACAGTCCGCTCCACCTTTTCCAACTTTTTGAGGCTTTCATTCAGTGAATTTGCCTTTGACAAAAAAACAGAATCAAAGACATCAGGATTCCTTCCAAGCGCAATCAGAAGGTAATCATTGTCATTTTCAAACTTACTTCTAAAATCTTGGTAGAAAGCAAGTTCTTGATCTTCCTGGGGGAAAAAACTTTCAAAATCATAATCAAAAATTACCATTGGTCTGAAAACGGCAACTCCCAATGTCATCAACATTGCTATTCCTAATAACCAAAATGAATTCTTCTTTGTAAACATATTGACTTTGAAAGATACAGGATAACACTGATTTTGTTTTCAAATCACAAAAAAGTAATGGTTTGATAAAATTGATTTACTCCAAAACATCAGCTTTAAAAGATTTCTGATAAGAAATTTACAAGGACAAAAATCCAATTTCCACAACAAAAGCAAAATGCCTCTTTCCTAATTTTACTTATCTTCCTATCTTGCCACCATTAAAATCCCTCTTTGAATATGAAGCAATACCATGATTTGATGCAGCACATTTTGGACAACGGTGTCAAAAAAGAAGACAGAACCGGAACTGGAACCATCAGTGTTTTCGGTTACCAGATGCGGTTTAATCTTGCAGATGGTTTTCCGGTAGTCACTACCAAAAAACTCCATCTTCGCTCCATCATCATTGAATTGCTTTGGTTTCTAAAAGGTGATAGCAACATCAAATACCTCAACGAAAACAAGGTAAGTATTTGGGATGAGTGGGCAGATGAAAACGGTGATTTGGGGCCTGTATATGGGTACCAATGGAGACATTGGCCGGATGGAAAAGGGGGAGAAATCGATCAGATCAAAAACCTGATCCATCAGATCAAAACCAAACCTGACAGCCGAAGGCACATCGTAAGCGCATGGAATGTAGCCGATGTAGACCATATGGCACTTCCTCCTTGCCATACTTTGTTTCAGTTTTATGTAGCTGACGGCAAGCTTTCCTGCCAACTCTACCAAAGAAGTGCGGATGTGTTTTTGGGAGTTCCTTTTAATATTGCCTCTTATGCATTATTTACTCTGATGGTTGCTCAGGTCTGTGGCCTTGAACCGGGAGAATTTGTCCATACTTTCGGTGATGCACACCTTTACAGCAATCACCTTGAGCAAGCACATTTGCAACTCAGCAGAGATTTGAGACAGTTACCCACGATGAAAATCAATCCGAATGTGAAAGATATTTTCTCATTTGAATATGAAGATTTTGAATTGCTCAATTACGATCCGCATCCACATATCAAGGCTGCAGTAGCCATCTAAGAGCTTTCAAAAAATCGATTTATTTGAATTCAAAAATTTGCTCTAAAGCTTTATCGACATCGGTGTCAAAATCCTTGTTTCCAATTGATTTAAGGTAGCTTATTCCTGTCACGTTGCTTGTCAATATTTGATCCGCCAAAAGCAAATCCTCCATAGCATAAAGTCCTTCTGAAAAAAGTATGTTGTTTTCTCGGAAATAAGAAAGAATCATCCTCCTTCCGATTCCGGCAATACATCCTGATTCTAGGGAAGGTGTGAAATATTGACCGTTTTTAATCCAAAACAAATTAGCCGATCCCGCTTCACAGACAAAACCATCTTGGGTAGTCAATATCACTTCATCGAATCCTTTAGACTTCCTTTCCTGATTGGCCATAACATAAGGAAGCGCACTCAAAGTCTTACAATGACTCCAAGGTGTTTTTTGGATATGAACAGCTTGACTGAGGTATGCTTTTTCCTTTAATTTTGGTGCTTGGTAAAAAGCATGAATCTGTAGACTTTCCAGGACATGGTTTTCTTGAGGAGTATATCTACCCAAACCAGCCCTATAAACATTCCATCTCACCCTTAGATTTTTTTTATCTCCCCATATTTCTTTAAGGAGATTTTCTATTTCATTTATATGTGAAAGCCTTTTGCCCTCCAAAGACAAAGTCTTCAAACCATCCTCTATCCTTTCTGTATGTTGACTACCAAATCTGATTTTCCCATTTGCAAAAACCATTGTTTCAAAAAGGCCATCACCAAACAAAAATCCTCTATTATGAAATTCATCGGCATGATCAGACCAAATCCCGTCTTGATGTCTGTAAAGAAAAATTGTATCAAATCCGACCATAAGACTGTTCATTATTGAACAAAACAGATTATTGTAATTATTAATCAGCGTTAAAAATAATTAAATATTGATGATTTAATCCTTAATAGAGCCAATCTTACTCAAAATGTCTTTTTCAAATAAAAATCCTTCTTACTTTAGCATACTAATTGAAACTAGATTTTTCCATGGCAGCAAAAAGTGGTATTTTTGATATGATCGGTCCCGTAATGATAGGACCATCCTCTTCCCACACCGCGGGGGTTGTCAGAATCGCAAGAGCGGCCATTAGGGTTCTTGGCGGAATTCCCGATAATGCAACCATTACATTTTACAATTCTTTTGCCCGGACGTACGAAGGGCATGGCAGTGATAAGGCAATTATCGGGGGACTTCTTGATTTCAAAACAGACGATGACAGAATCAAAGAATCATTTGATCTTGCCAAAGAAAAAGGGCTCCAATTTACCTTCAAATCTATTGGGAATGCCTCTGTCTATCATCCCAACACTATCAAACTGAACCTGACCAAAGGTGAAAGAAAAGTAGAAGTAATAGGTGAAAGCCTAGGCGGAGGAGTGATCAATATGGCTGAGGTGGATGGATTCAATGCCAATTTCTCTGCCCAAACTCATACATTGATCATCAAAGCGGAGGATGTTTCAGGAGCAATTGCCTTCATTTCAAGTGTAATAGCCCAAGAAAAAACAAACATTGCCACGATGTCCGTCTCTAGGAAAGGAAAAAACGACATCGCATGTCATGTGATCGAAATGGACAGTGGTATCAGGCCCACTACAATCTCCTACCTAAATAGCCTGACTTGGATCAAAGAATTAATTTACATACCTGATATTGATTAACCCATGATGAAAAAATATTACTTATCGGCAGTTGTTTTTTTGCTGCTTACATTTTCTACCATCTATGCCCAAGATGTTGATTACAGCAGATTGGACTTGGAAACATGTATAGAAATCGCATTAGAAAACAACTTGACACTTCAGCGGAGTCAAGCAAACCTAGGAATCACAGAAGCCAATCTGATTGGAAACAAGGGACAAAGAATCCCGACTTGGTCTACCGGCGCAAGTACAGGTTATAGATGGGGACGTTCCATCAACCCAGTAACTAACTTATTTGAAAACAACCGAATTGGAAACATCAATCTTTTTACAAATTCAAATTTCACTCTATTTGCAGGTCAGCAAATCACCAATACCATTCAACAAAATAAAATTGATATTGAGGCTGCCAGGTATAATGTCGAGTTCACTGAAAATACCATTACATTGAATGTGATCAACTTTTTTATCAATGTTGTTTTCAATTCAGAGCAGTTAAAAATTGCTCAAAACCAATTGGAAAGCACTCAGGAACAATTGAAAAATACCACCAAATTAGTTGATGCAGGATCGCTTCCTTTGGCAAATAAATTGGACATACAAGCTCAAAATGCAACAAATGAATTGGAGGTGATCAATGCTGAGAATAACCTAAGGATTGCAAAACTGAATCTTTCGCAAGCTTTGCAAATTCCTTTCAATGATAATTTCAATATTGTCGTACCGGTATTGGAGGCTGAAGAATATACTATGGTGGATAAGGAAGTTAATGAAGTATTTGAAAGCGCACTTGCTTTGATGCCTGAAATTAAATCTGCTGAATTAGGGGTAGAAAGCGCTCAACTCGGAATTAAAATTGCTCAAGGAGGATATTTTCCAACTATTGGAATTGGCGGTAGTGGTTTTTCAAACTATATCGACCAACCGGATTTCTTTGGTGTACGAGATGACTTCAAAACCCAAATTGGAAATAACTTTTCCTATTCCGGAAACATTCAACTAAATATACCCATTCTCTCCAACATGAGAAACAGGTCAAATGTACAGAGGGCGAGACTTCAAAAAAGACTCAGTGAAATCCAGGAAGTGGAAACTGTGAATCAACTCAGACAGGATATAGAAAGTGCCTATACCAGTGCCGATGCTGCAAGACAATCCTACCAAGCTTCATTGGTCAGAGTGGCATCATTACAGGAAGCATTTAGGATTTCCCAACAAAGGTTTGATGCAGGAGCTATCAATTTTGCGGATTTTCAATTGGCCCAAAATAACTTCTTTAATGCCCAGGCAGACTTACTTACTGCAAAATATACATATATATTCCGGGTAAAAGTTCTGGACTTTTACTTAGGAAACCCACTCAAACTTTAATATAATACCAAATCAAAATGGCAAAGAAAAAGTCAAATAAGCTTATTTATATCCTTTTAGGAGTTCTAGCTGTAGTCATCATATTCGCTATCATAGGAAGATCTGCAGGTTGGATAGGTGGCGAAAAAGTAACTA
>NZ_CDSBKL010000211.1:0-7172 GCF_977115555.1 Aquiflexum sp. | reverse complement strand
AAAAAAACACCCATTTTTTAATTTTCATACAATCATAATACGGTATTTAATTTTTATTTAATACCTTATTTCAGTATAAAAGTCTGTTTTTGGGAAACAATTTTTTAATTTCACGTATATATTACTGAAAATTAGAAAACCCAAATCGCTTTAATATGAAAAAGTTATCAATAATGTTCGTAGTGTTTTTCTTCACAATATTTGTGTCAAACGCCCAGGCATTTAAGGATCTACAGGGACCTGCTGCCAAGAATTATAAACCATGGAAAGATAATTCAAAAAAAACGACAGCCATGGTCGCAGTAACTCCAAATGACAAACAAGGGCCTTCATTCAAAAATGCGAAGGCTTGGGAACAAGATTCTGAAAAAGTAACTTTGGTCTCAAATCCAGTTAGTGAAGAAAGAGAACTTGGTCCCAAGGCTAAAAATAGAAAACCTTGGAAAAAGGATTAATCAATTATAAAATTAAATTAAAAAGGACGTTGAAAAACGTCTTTTTTTTTGTTTTAAAATAGATTTCAATGATGAATAAACTTAAAGTTCTTCTTCCCTTTCCAGCATCAGAATAGAATGCTGCGGGACTATGAAGTACTTTTCTCCTTCGTAGATCACCTCAAAGGCACCATTCAATAAGAATATCGCCAAATCACCTTCTTTGGCTTGAAGAGGCACATACCTGACTTTTTCTTCTGCCTCCATCCAAGGTTCCCGGTCTTCGGCAGCCATAGGGATCGGATATCCAGGTCCGGTTTTTATGATATAGCCTTGCTGGACTTTTTCCTTTTCCTGTACACCGGGAGGCAGGTAAAGGCCTGTTGCGGTCCTTTCGTCAGCTTTCCTGAGTTTGATCAATACCCTGTCGCCGACGATGATGAGTTTTTTGAGTTTGTTGTCTGGGGTGAGTTGCATGGGGTACATTTGAGATTTAGAAGCGAGATTTGAGATGTGAGATATGAGAATAGACCTGATTGCAATCAAGACTTTTGCTTAATTTTTGAATCTTGGGTCTTATTCCATTAAATAAGAACGGCATCTATACTTTCATACAGATGCCGTTGCATTTATTTTTATTTGAAGATTACTTCTTGTCTTCAGATACTTCTTCGTAATCTACATCAGATACACCGTCGCCTGCATTTGGAGAACCTTCACCGGCATTGGCATCAGGTCCTGGTTGTGCTCCTGCACCTTGGGTAGCGTTGTAGATTTCCTGGGAAGCAGCTTCCCAAGCTTTATTCAACGCTTCAGAAGCAGATTCGATTGCTGTGAGGTCTTTAGAAGCATGTGCTGATTTCAATCCTTCCAAAGCAGCACTGATGTTGGCTTTGTTGCCATCGGAAAGTTTGTCACCATATTCTTTCAGTTGCTTTTCCGTTTGGAAAATCTGACTGTCAGCCTGGTTCAATTTTTCGATTTTTTCCTTTTCGGATTTATCAGATGCGGCATTAGCTTCAGCTTCACGCTTCATTCTCTCGATATCGTCCTGAGACAAACCTGAGGATGCTTCGATCTTGATTTTTTGCTCTTTTCCTGTTCCCTTGTCTTTTGCAGAGACATTAAGGATACCGTTTGCATCGATATCGAAAGTAACTTCGATTTGAGGGACACCTCGCTGTGCAGGTGGGATATCGCTCAATTGGAACCTACCGATAGACCTGTTATCTTTCGCTAAAGCCCTTTCACCCTGCAATACGTGGATATCAACAGCAGGCTGATTATCAGCTGCAGTTGAGAAAACCTCTGATTTTTTGGTTGGAATGGTAGTGTTGGATTCGATCAGTTTGGTGAATACACCGCCCATGGTCTCGATACCCAAAGAAAGTGGAGTTACGTCTAGCAACAACACATCTTTCACTTCACCTGTCAATACCCCACCTTGGATCGCAGCGCCGATGGCTACTACTTCGTCAGGATTCACTCCTTTGGAGGGTTTCTTTCCAAAGAACTTCTCCACTTCTTCCTGGATTTTTGGGATTCTTGTAGAACCTCCGACAAGGATTACCTCATCTATATCAGATGGATTCATTCCCGCATCAGCAAGAGCTTTTTTACAAGGTTCCATAGACCTTCTCACAAGGTCAGCTGATAGTTGCTCAAACTTTGCTCTGCTCAAGGTTCTAACCAAGTGCTTAGGACCTGTTTGTGTAGCAGTGATATAAGGCAAGTTGATTTCTGTGGAAGCAGAACTTGACAATTCAATTTTTGCTTTTTCTGCTGCTTCTTTCAATCTCTGAAGAGCCATTGGGTCTTTTCTCAAGTCAATTTGCTCTTCACCTTGGAATTCTTCAGCTAGCCAGTTGATGATTACTTGGTCAAAGTCATCACCACCCAAGTGGACATCACCATTGGTGGATTTTACCTCGAATACACCATCACCTAACTCAAGTACAGAAATATCGAATGTACCACCTCCAAGGTCATACACCGCGATTTTCATATCCTGGTTTTTCTTGTCCATACCATATGCCAAAGCGGCAGCGGTAGGTTCGTTGATGATCCTTTTTACTTCCAAACCTGCGATCTGTCCGGCTTCTTTGGTTGCCTGACGCTCAGCATCGTTAAAGTATGCAGGAACTGTGATGACAGCTTCAGTGACAGTCTGTCCCAAGAAATCCTCAGCAGTGCTCTTCATTTTCTGAAGAATCATGGCTGATAATTCCTGCGGCGTGTAAGACCTGTCTCCGATTTTGACAACAACAGTATCGTTGGTACCTTTTTCGACTTTGTAGGAAGCATGTTTTTTTTCCTCCGATACTTCGGAGAATTTTTTACCCATAAATCTTTTTACAGAGGATATGGTGTTGGAAGGGTTGGTGATAGCTTGACGTTTTGCAGGGTCACCTACTTTACGCTCGCCGTTTCCATTGTCAAGAAAGGCCACGATGGACGGAGTAGTCCTTCTGCCTTCGCTGTTTTGGATGACCACTGGTTCGTTTCCTTCCATTACGGCTACGCATGAGTTGGTGGTACCCAAGTCTATACCTATGATTTTTCCCATGATATTATATTTTGAATTATTGATTACAAATTAGATTCGAAATCTATTAAACAACTCATGTGCCAAGCGTAAAAACAAAATTTTCTGTGTCAGATTGACAGATAATATGACAGTAAATCCAATTAGATCAAAAAATGCTCACAGGTTACAGTGTTGAAATGTCAGGTCAATCGTAAACCCACCAGTCAGGTTTTGTGCTCGTCCAATCCCGGCCTGCCGCGCGACCTTCACAGGATAGGCATTCTGCAGGATATTGATTTGTGGGTTTTCCGGGAATGTAATCACAGATCGGTTGCAAATAAATGGGGGAAATCTCAGAGGTCACATAGAACCTCGATACTGATGATTTTGCAACCTCAAAAAAGCCAAGGACGAGTTCATTGGGATTTTCAGTATTCATGATGTTCCCAAATACCGGAGCAGGAGGTATGTCAAAAAGGGATCCTTTGTTGTTAATGACAATATTGATTCTTTCCCAATATTCAAAAGCATCTCTGTTGATGCTTAGCTGTTTGACTGTTACAAAAAATGGAAATAAAAATGCATTGTTAATTTTCCGTGTGGCCAATAATTTCTCCGTTTGCCGATTTGATGTGACTGTCCCGTCAAACAAATTGACAATTGTTGGATCCATGACATCAAAAATAAAACAGGGTGGAGGCGGAGGGATGCCTGGAGGAATCCAAAGCAGCGGCCAATAATGTGCTTCCTCTACTATCCACCGGAGGAATAGCTGGTCTGGTGTTTCCGGCAAATCAGATTTGGCAAATACCTTAAAAACATGATCATCCAGTGAAGTCCTGAATGGTTCATATGCAACTTGGTAGCTGAGACTGTCCTTACCAACAACCTCCGGCATTTCTTGAAATTTTGACCTGTATGTCACCCCGTCCAAAATTACCTCCAATGCATAACTTTTCCCTTCTGTTGCTTTCACGGCTTGCAACTCATAAACACCATTTCCTTTGTTGAAATATGCTATTTTTTCTTCCCCGGCAGTCAGCAAATAAACTGCGGCATTTGAAACCCCTTTGGGACGGAATGCTAAAGGTGAAGAAGTGCTGATATTGACAATATGCTTATCATCTTTGTCTGTAAACAATCCATAGATAATTAACTGTCCTTCTTCAGTCTCTTGCCAAAAATCAAGTCTGTCGATACAGGATATTGCCAAGATCAAAATTGAACCTGTAATCAGTTTAAATAAACGGCCAATTGTATCCTTTTTTTTCATCCTGTCATTAATAAAAAGTGGCTAAACTTTGTCGATTCGATTCTTAATTTTCACTCCACCAAAGTGGTTCGACCGTTGTCCATTTCCTTCCCTTGGCTCTTTCTTCACACTCCACGCATTCAGGGGCATATTCCGATGCTGGTTTGCCTACAATGAAATCACAAGGTCTGTTTAGGAAGAAAGGCACATCCCCTCGGTTGGTAGAAATTCTTGTGGTTTTTTCTTTGGCTACTTCGAAATATCCCAAAATTCTTTCATCTGGATTTTCAGCGTTATAAATATTTCCAAAGACAGGCGCAGGGGGGATATCGAACAAAGACCCCTGGTTGTTAACAGTGATTTTGATTTTTTCCCAGTAGGAAAAAGCATTTCGGTCCATACTGAGTTGCCTGACAGTAACGTAAAAAATAGAAATAAATGAATTATCCACTTCTCTTTTTCCCAATATCAAGGAGGTACTATTAGTACTTGTCATTGATCCATCAAAGAGATTTAATCTTTCAGGTTCTATCAAGTTAGAAATGAAGCAGTTTGGAGGAGGAGGAGGGCACAATCCTGTGCATGGAAGCCAAATCCGTTCCCACAAGTATGTTTCCTCGACCTGCCATCTTAGAAAAACCGGGTCAGGAGTATTTGGGAGTTGGCATTCAGTCGAGACTGTAAATACCGGCTCAGGACTTTCATTTCGGAAAGGTTCATTTTTAAAGCTAAAACTCAGATTGTCTTCTCCGACAAACTTTGGAATCTTTTCAAAAGATGACCGATAAATTTTTCCTTCCAAAATGACTTCCAAGGAATAAAGTTTTCCTTCGACCGCCTTCACTCCAATCAGCTCGTAGTCCCCATTTCCTACATTGAAATATTTTATCCTTTCATCAGCATCGGTCACCAAAGTAACTTCTGCGACAGGCACCCCCCTTGGTGCCAATCCCAATAGCGATGTTCTACTGATGTTGACTACCTGTCGTTCATCGCTGTCCGTAAAAAGCCCGTAAATAACCAGTTGGCCCTCCTGAGTTTCTCCGACAAAATCCAACTGGTCCAAACATGAAGAGATGAAAAACAGAAAACATACTGATACAAACCGAATAAAATTGGATTGACTTCTGTAATAAATTTTCATTTCCCAAAACAATTATTTGGTTTCAAAACATTTCTATCAGAGGCATTGGGCAGTTTTGAAGACAACTTGGAATTTTACCTTATGCCAAATATCAATTTTCATTTTAAAAACCCATCCAAACTACTTTGAGTTTTGGTACCTTCTGGTTAACTCAATCAAACTTCCACCAGTCTGGCGCATTGGTCGTCCACCTTTTTCCCTGAGCTCTAGCCTCGCAACTTCTACATTCGGCAGTATAAGTTTCCTCAGGCTTGTTTGGAATATATTGACATGGGTCAACAAGATAAAATGGTACATCTGCACGGGTAGTATAGATCCTTGTCATTTTGGTCTTGGCTACTTCAAAATAACCTAGAACTGTTTCTCCTTTATCTTCAACATTGAAAATGTTCCCAAATACAGGAGCAGGCGGGATATCAAAAAGCGATCCTTGGTTGTTGATGACTATTTTGATTTTTTCCCAATATTCATAAGCTTCCCTATTGATGCTCAATTGCTTGACGCTTACAAAAAATGGATATTGAAATGAATTGTCTACCGAGCGCCTTCCCAATACAAAAGTTGAATTTCTGGTGCTTGTCCCTGAACCGTCAAATAAATTAAGTCTATTGGGTTCTATTACGTCCGAAATAAAGCATGGAGGAGGAGGAGGGGGAGGAATACCCGTTCCTTGTAACCATGCCAAAGGCCATAAATACGTTTCTTCAACCGTCCACCTCAGGTAAATTGGATCTTGGGTGTCGGGAAGCGTCGTCTCCGAAAAGACTGTAAACACAGATTCAGGCGCTTCCGTTCTGAAAGGTTCATTTCCAAAAGTAAAACTGAGCACATCTTCCGCAACCAGTTCTGGAACGGTTTCATACTTTGACAGATATACTTTTCCATCCAATACTACTTCCAAAGCATAACTTTCTCCTGCAAGAGCCTTATAGCCATACAATTCATATTCTCCGTTTCCCAAACTGAAATAGGGGAATCTTGCACCGGATTCACTCAAAACTGAAACGCTGGCGTTTGGGATACCTCTCGGGGCTAATCCTGATAAAGAAGTTTGGCTTACATTGACCACCTGCCTTTCATCAATGTCAGTAAATAAACCATAAATGACGAGTTGCCCCTCTCTGGTTTCCCCCACAAAATCAAGCTTGTCAATGCAGGAAATAGGAAGCGATAGGTATATGGCAAATACCATGAGTAAGCGGACTGATATTTTTTGATGCTTGGTCATTTTCCAAACTTTACGGTGTAGGTGAAAGAAGGGAAAGCTGATCCCAAAATCGAAATCTGATAAGGAACCAATCTTGGAGTCCTGCCTTCTCTTTGGAAGAAAACAGAATAGGCGTTTCTCCTTCCGGTAAGGTTATAGACGCTAAAATTGATTGTATCATCCCACTTCCTTACGAAGCCATTTGTCAGGTAAGAAAAGTCAATCCTAAAATAATTTGGAATCCTAAACTCGTTCCTGTTTCCAAAATTGGGGACAAAAACCCCTCCGATTACATAATTGGACGAAAGTCCGGTCACAGGTCGGCCTGATGAAAAATTGACGTTGGTATTGAAAGTTCTGCCTCTTCCTATATGGAAATTAGTTACCAAGGAAATGTTGTGAGGTTTGTCAAAGTTGGTTGCAAACCAATTTCCTTGATTGACTTGGATTTCAGGAAATTCGGAAGTGGTTCTGATAAGAGACCTGCTGAAGGTATAAGCAAGCCAACCTGTAATCCCTCCGCTGTTTTTTTGGATCAGTATTTCAGCACCGTAGGCAAGGCCTTCTCCCTGAATCAATTCTGTCTCCAAATGTGGATTTAAGAATAA
>NZ_CDSBKL010000210.1:0-7197 GCF_977115555.1 Aquiflexum sp. | reverse complement strand
ATTATGAAAAAACTATTTACGATTTGTTTGATAATTACTTTTGTTAATTTTGGGTATTCCCAAGAGGAGGAGGCTTCCACTGACAGTGCTGCTATGGCATTGAAGGACACAACATATTGGAATTCCGAATTAAGTATAGGTTTTAATCTTAACCAAGCTTCTTTTTCCGGAAATTGGAAAGCTGGGGGAGTAAATTCTTTTGCTTTGGGTTCAATTCTAAGTGGAAAAGCAAACTATGCCAAGGATAAGCTGAGCTGGGACAATCAGCTCGAACTCATTTATGGGGTGGTTAAAAATGACGATTTGGGATTAAGAAAATCCAATGACAGGATATTTTTTGATTCAAAAGTTGGATACAAGATTACCCAAAAATGGGGTTATTTTGCATCTTTGAACTTTATCACACAATTCACAGATGGATTTGATTATTCGGCAGATGATCCAGTCCTTATTTCAAGGTTTTTTGCGCCCGCTTTCCTGACATCCGGTTTTGGATTCGAATACAAGCCAAATGAAAATTTTGCCCTCAGGTTAGCGCCTTTTTCTCCCAGATTTACATTTGTGACAGATACCAATTTAATCAATACTGTTCCTGGAAATTATGGGGTTCCTGAAGGACAAAAATTAAGGACTGAATGGTTGGCATTCCAGGTTTTTATGACTTACAATAAGAAATTCAGCGATAACCTAACTTTGAATGCTCGCTACCAGATTTTTGCTAATTTGGAAACTTTGGAATTTCGTACCATTGATCACCGATTGGATTTTACACTGATTGCGAAAATCACAAGGTATGTGGACGTGACATTTACAAGTATCAATGTGTATGACATTGATATGGTTGAAGGGATTCAATTTAGCCAAGCTCTTGCGCTAGGTATTTTATACAAAATCAACAATAAAAAGTAGGTTTTTATTTACCTTTTCTTCAAAAAATTTTGATTATTACATTTATGTATTATTTTTGTTTCAATTGTGGTAGTTAAATAATAGTTGGTTTAGTTTTCATAAAAAGGGCAGAAGAATTTCTTCTGCTTTTTTACTTTAAGAGATCTTGAAACTTAACACTGGTATTTTGGTTAGTCCGATAAGGTTTTCTGTCACACTTGGAGAGAAATATTGTTTGAAATCAGATTTTCCGTAAGTTATTACTGCAATGCCATCTGAATTTATTTTTTCTGCAAATTGAATTATTCCGCGCTCTTCTTTAAATGAATCAAAGATGTGGATTTCATGCCCATAACTTGAAAATTCGTCAAGGAAGGTTTTTCCAATACTCAAGATGTCGTTGGTTTCGAGAAAGTAGGTGGGTGTATTGACATACAAAACATGGAGTTTTACCTGGAGGATTTCTGCAAGATTTTCTACCATTCTAAAAGTGACTCCTGTTTCCTCTTTGAAATTGGTAGCAAATACCAATTTCTCAAATTTCAGGTTTTGAGGAAGTGTCTTGATTACAATGACAGGGACTTTTGAATTTCTCAACATACTGTAAGTATTGGTACCCAAAACATAATCCTTGAAACCATATACTCCATGAGAGCCCATCACCACAATGTCTATGTGTTCATCTTCGACAAACTGGTAGATTTTCTCATTGCTGTTGTTGAAAATTAGCAATTTTCGGGCTTTAATATCAATGGATTCTGCTTGTTTAACCAAGTCAGTGAGGCTTTGCTTTGATTTTGCAATAGCTGCTTGGGCATCTGGGAAAAGATTTTCCTGTTCAATGGTTAATTTCGACCAATCCACAGGTGTGTTGATGACATGAAGGAAAATCAGTTCAGCATTTATTTTTTTGGCTAAGAATAGGGCATATTTTTCAGCATTATTGGCGCAATCTGAAAAATCGGTAGGAACAAGTATCTTTTTCATGGCTATTTGGGTTTATCTCGTTCGTTTTGACACAATTATACCCAAGTATAAACCAAATTATACTATTATAGATCAGTGAGTTACATGATAAAAATCAGGTTGAAAAAACAAAAGCCCCAGGTGAAACCCGGGGCTTTGTGCGCGCGGAAGGATTCGAACCCTCAACCCTCGGAGCCGAAATCCGATATTCTATCCAATTGAACTACGCACGCTTTATTGATACCAATTCTTAAGAAATAGCTGCTTTTACTTTCTCTGCTGCGTCTTTCAGGGTAATGGCTGATGATACTTTCAATCCTGATTCGTCAATGATCCTTGCACCTTCTTCAGCATTTGTTCCCTGAAGTCTTACAATAATCGGAACAGGAATATCTCCGATAGATTTGTAAGCTTCTACCACACCATTTGCGATTCTATCACACCTTACAATACCACCAAACACATTGATTAGGATCGCTTTTACATTTGGATCCTGAAGGATGATTCTAAACCCAGCTTCTACAGTGACAGCATTGGCTCCTCCTCCCACATCAAGGAAATTGGCAGGCTCACCCCCTGAAAGTTTGATCATGTCCATAGTGGCCATGGCCAATCCTGCTCCATTTACCATACAACCGACATTGCCATCCAATTTCACGTAGTTTAGGCCTGATTTACCGGCTTCAACTTCAAGAGGATCCTCTTCAGCAACATCTCTCAATGCTGCCAAATCTTGGTGTCTGTATAGGGCATTGTCATCAAGATTTACTTTGGCGTCTACTGCAAGGATTTTATCATCCGAAGTTTTCAAAACAGGGTTGATTTCAAACTGTGCGGAATCAGATCCCACATAGGCATTGTAAAGTGAGGTAATGAACTTTACCATTTCTTTAAATGCATTTCCCTCAAGGCCTAATTTGAAAGCTACTTTTCTTGCCTGGAAACCTTGCAACCCAACTTTGGGATCAATCCATTCTTTGATGATTTTCTCAGGATGCTTTTCAGCAACTTCCTCAATATCCATCCCGCCTTCAGTAGAAGCCATAATGACATTGCTTCCTTTTCCTCTATCTAACAAAATCGATAGGTAGTATTCTTTTGGTTCGGAAGCACCCGGATAATAAACATCCTCGGCTACCAACACTTTATTCACTTTTTTTCCTTCAGCACCTGTTTGGATGGTTACCAATGTTCCACCGAGAATCCCCGCAGCTTTTACTGGAACATCTTCAAGGCTTTTGGCCAAAACAACTCCTCGGGAACCGGTTTCATTCACCAATCCTTTTCCTCTTCCTCCTGCATGGATTTGGGCTTTGATTACATACCAGGAAGTTCCGGTAGCAGCATTTAGCTTTTTGGCAGCCTCCAATGCTCCTTCGGGGCTGTCTGCGACTATCCCCTCCTGAATCCTGACGCCATAGCTTTTCAAAAGTTCTTTAGCTTGATATTCGTGTATGTTCATCCTTATGAAAATTTTTGCCCGAAGTTAAGCGCTACATGTTTATTTATCAAATTAACATCAGGTCTTTTGGTAAATAAATCCATCCAATGTTAACATAGGAATCTGTAATATTTATATTTGGTGACCAAAAATACATTATATGTTAGTTGCAAAAGGAATTCACAAAAACTATGGGGACTTACATGTCCTCAAAGGTGTGGATGTGAATATCAAATCTGGAGAAGTCGTTTCTATTGTTGGATCTTCCGGCGCAGGAAAAAGTACCTTATTGCATATTTTGGGAACCTTGGATCAAGCTGACAAAGGAGAAGTTTTGATTGGTAAAACCTTGATAACAGGTCTTAAAGGGGATAAGCTTGCTGAATTCAGAAACAAGGAAATCGGATTTATTTTTCAATTTCATAACCTTCTCCCTGAATTTAATGCAGAGGAAAACATCATGATTCCCGGGCTCATAGCAAACAGGCCAATGAATGATATCCGGAAAAGAGCAGGTCATTTGGCTGAAAGATTGGGTATCAGTGGCAGGCTAGGGCATAAGCCTTCAGAATTATCAGGCGGTGAACAGCAAAGAGTCGCCGTGGCAAGAGCCTTGGTGAATGATCCCAAAATTATTTTTGCCGATGAACCTAGTGGCAACCTTGATTCTAAAAGTGCTCAGGCACTTCACAAATTATTTTTTGAATTGAGAAGAGAATTCGGTCAGTCCTTTGTCATTGTGACACATAACCAAGAATTAGCCGAAATGGCTGACAGAACGCTAATTATGCAGGACGGTAGAATTATTGGTCAGTAAAAATCATGGCTTCAACTGCTTGACCATTTCATCAACATGTTTTTTTGATTCAAACATATCAGAATAAACACCTTGGATGACGTGATCGCTGTCAAGAAAATAAGTTACCCTTTTAGGCATTTTTACAAGAGGTATCAATGCATCGTACGATTTACAAACTTTTCCCGAACCATCACTCAATAATTCAAATGGGAGTTTATGTTCTTTTTGGAATTTTAAATGTGTAGCAATAGTATCCCTGCTTATTCCGACAACAGGTACATCCAAATCTCTAAATGCCGAAAACTGATCTCTGAAATCACAAGCTTCCGCGGTGCACACCCTGGTAAAATCTTTTGTATAAAACTAAATCACACAGGCTTTTCCTGCGGCGCTTTTAGAAAGTGTAAATTTTTGGCCTGTGGTGGAATCCAATGTAAAATCGGGAGCTTTTTGTCCTTTTTTGAGTGCCATGCTAGGTTTATTTTAAAAGTTTGTCACAAGAATAATACTGAGTTTGCCTCTATTTGTTTAAAAGTAACCTCAAAATTCAAATTTAAATTGAACCAATCACTTTTGGTTTTTCTTATTCCCTTAGATTTGAAAAAACCAATTCACCTTGAATAAAAAAAGTGTTCAACATATGTTATTTGCAGGGTTTCTTTTTTCCCTGATGAATGTTTCTGTAAAACTGATTCCACATATTCCTGCCATAGAAATTATTCTTTTTCGATCAGTTTTCAGTTTGGTTTTGACTTACATTTTACTCAAAAAAGAATCTGTTCCTGTTCTTGGAAACAATAAAAAACTGCTGATCCTTAGAGGAATTGCAGGGTCTATCGGATTGATGACCTTTTTTTACACACTTCAAAGTATACCATTGGCAAGTGCGGTGACAATCAATTACTTGGCTCCAATTTTCACTACTATCTTGGGTATTTTCATTGTAAAGGAGAAGGTCAGAGCAAAGCAATTTCTGTATTTTGGGGTTTCTTTTGCGGGGGTAGTGATTATTCAGGGCTTTGATCCAAGGATTACTTTTTGGGATTTGGTGATCGGTATTGTTTCTGCCCTGGCAATGGGATTGGCTTATAATATTATCAGAAAAATCAAAAACTCAGAACATCCATTGGTCATCATGTTTTATTTCCCATTGATCACCATTCCGATTGCGGTCTTGTATACGTATTTTGTTTGGGTAATGCCCGAAGGATGGGATTGGGGGATTTTGTTAGCAGTGGGTTTATTGACACAGTTTGCACAATATTTCATGACTTTGGCCTATCAAAGTGCCAACCTTTCCAAAGTGGCAAGCTTGAGTTACATTGGTATAATCTATGCCTTGAGTTTTGGATTTCTGATTTTTGGAGAAACTTATAGCCTTATGGTGTTTTTCGGTATGGTTTTGGTATTGGTTGGTGTGGCCATGAATATTTTTAAATAGAATGGTTACATTAAAGCATTTAGTTTCGACTTATAACAAAACCGGTTTAATGAAAGGCTTATTTAGATTTTTGTTGGCGATTATATCAATTGCAATTCTAGCTTGTGAAACTTCTTTGGAACCCACCGGAGAAGGTAATGGGGCATTTGATTGTTCAAATTTCACTTATAGTGACACAATTTTTTATATCAATGAAAATTTAGATAACAAAATCATTCCTGTAAAAAACCTTAAAGGTACCTTTTCGGCTGTTCCGGAAGGCCTTGTCATCAACGAATCAACCGGGGAAATTGACATCAATGAAAGTGAAACAGGCTTGAAATATAGGATTTCATATAACCCAACCGGATCCGAAATTTCCTGTACATATGAATTGACAATAGGAGGGATTAATTATCTGGACAAAGTCTATATCTTGGATCAAAATGATTTTTTGGCAGCTCCCATTTTTAATGCAGACAAAAATGCTTCAAGTCCTTGTGGGAAAGTTGATGATAATAACAATTCTGATGACGACTATACCTGTAAATTTGGCGAATATGGACCTGATGATGAGGATATTTCAGATTTAGGAATAGAAATTGACGAAGCAACAGGAATTATCGATCTTCAAAAAACATTGGATAACGATGCCTTTGGAGATGATCCTGAGAATGGTGCCGAACTGGATGCCTCCCTATATTACAGGTTGCAGGATCAATCTTTGGGAGTACTCAATGCCATAGACTTGAAATTTTTTTATTTTGAAACTTTGGCTGAGGTTCCTCAAAGTCTATTGGACGAAATAGATCGGAGAAATAAGGATTTACTTGAAAAAAGATCTACGGGAGATTTTTCAAATGCAAGAGTATTTGCAGAAAATCCCAAAGCAAAACCAAGACCACCTTACCTTTTGATTGTTGCGAGGTTACAATAATTTGGGTATAATTACCCAAATTATCTAACCTATTGCGCTGTGCTCCTGAGGTGGTTTCTCCTATTATTTTCCTTTCTTCTTCATAATCCCAAGCAAAAGGATCAGACTGATTTTTCAAAAAAATATCAGGAAGCTTTGATATTTTTTCAGGCAGAAGCCCCAACAGATCAGACTGACAGTCTTGCAAAACACCTTTTTTTAGATGTTGTTTCAAATGCTGATTCAGAGAAAGCTGATAGAAGAATTCTTGTGGATTCTTATGAAAAACTCGGAAGCTTAGCTTTGATTCAAGGGGATTTGAACGAAGCAGTCTCCTTTTATAGGAACGGTTTGGCGCTAAAAGGCCACTCAAATCTACCGGATTCTCTCTTTTTCGGATCTAATCTTTTTCTTGGCGAGACGTATTACCTCTTAAGCAAAGCAGACAGCAGCATCTATTTTTTGGAAAAAGCGGAAGATTTGATGGCATCGAAAAATTCTAAAGTGGAGGCTTCAAGATTATATAATTCATTGGGTGTAATCTATTTTGAATCAGGTAATTATATCCAGTCTATCAATTACTTTAACAAATCAAAAAACCTGATTATAGAAGATGATTCTTACGATGGACTAGAGCCATATTATAAATATGCGCTGTTCAGTTTTCTGAATAACATTGGTACTTCTTTGTACCAATTAGGTGAAATAGACTGTGCACTGCATATTTATGACCAATTGGAGGGTTTTGGAATCAACCAAGACCAGGT
>NZ_CDSBKL010000209.1:0-7268 GCF_977115555.1 Aquiflexum sp. | reverse complement strand
AATAACAAATATTTTTTTATAAATGTCTAACACACAACAACTACACGATTTTACAACACAAGTGCGGAGAGACATTCTTTGCATGGTTCACAAAGTAAATTCTGGACATCCAGGAGGTTCTTTGGGCTGTGCCGAATTTTTGGTTACCTTATACCAAGACGTTATGAAACGCAACCCTGGTTTTTCTATGGACGGCATAAACGAGGATATTTTCTTCTTATCGAGACGATGTAAATCATAACCATCAAGGAAATGCCCATCAAAAAACCTGGAACCGCCCCGGCTAAAAATAACTTGCCCACGGAGACGCCCCCAAAAGCCGCATAAATAATCATGGGGATACTCGGTGGAATAATCGGTCCGATCGTAGATGAAGTTGCCGTGACTGCACAGGAAAAGTCAGTATCATAACCCTCTTTCTCCATAGCCGGAATCATCACCGAACCTATACTCGCCGTATCTGCTATGGCTGTCCCCGAAATTCCTCCAAACAACATGGATGCGCCTACATTTGCCAAGCCCAAACCACCTCGGATATGCCCAAACAATGCATTGCACAATTGGATGATCCTGTTGGTGATGCCGCTTGCATTCATCAGATTGCCGGCCAAAATAAATCCCGGAATAGATAACAATACAAAAACATCCAATCCTGCATACATTTTTTGGGGAATGACAATAAAAGGCAAATCTGAAAAAAGGAGGTATACAAAGGATGCCAATCCCAAAGCAAATGCGATAGGCACTCCAACAATCAACAAAACAAGGAAAACCAGAAACAGGAGAATTGTCATGAGCCGCGCAGGATTTTTTTAAGGTTTGACCTGATCGCCAAAATGCTATAAAACAGCACCAAGAAGGACATAGCACTCATCGAAAAATAGATGACAGCCATGTTGATTTTCATCGAAGCTGAATTTTGAAGACTCACGATCTCAATCAAAGGAATACTGAAAACAAACATGAACAACATCAAAAGAATGATTGCCAAAAGAATCATTGTATCCATCCAAAGCCTTGATTTGCTGTCCAGCCAATCCAAAAATATCGAAACATTGATATAAGACCTGTCCTTGACCGCAAGTCCTGCACCCAAGCTCACCATATAAATGAAGCAGAATCTTGCCATTTCCTCAGTCCAATGCGGTGACCAAGGCAAGGCATATCTTGCGACCACCTGAATCATGACTGTGATAATCATCATCATGAAGCTGATGGTTACGGCCCATTCCAATATTATGTCGAGGTTTGATTTCATAATATATTAAGATATAAGACATGAGATTTGAGAAATGAGACCATAAGCCAGTCTGATCTCATTTTACCTCTTGAATTCTCTTATACAGTTTTTTTTGTTCTTCTGTAAAACTCGCCATGACAGCTTCACTTGCAAGCTTTTCAAATGCCTCTTTGTCCACTTCAATGAACTCCATTCCTTTCTCTTCCAAAAATAGGCGATCCAATTCCTCCTGTTCAAGGTACAGTTCATGCTCATATGCCTGCATGACATGGGCTGATTCCAAGATGATTTGTTGGAGATCTGCCGGCATGCTTTCAAATTTCTTGTTACCCATTACGACATAAGCCCATCCTTTGACATGCTCGGTCATGTTGCAATATTTCTGCACTTCGTAGAGCCCTGCATTTCTGATCAATGCAAAGGGATTTTCCTGACCGTGGATTGTGGATTGTTGCAGAGAGGTAAACACTTCCGAAAAAGCCATTGGAGTGGGTTTGGCACCCAACGCACTCCAAGTGGCCACATAAAGTGAAACATTTGGAACCCTGATGATCAATCCTTTGAGATCATCGGGCTGTCTCACAGGTACATTGGTGGTCAGGTTTCTTGCTCCCCGCTCAAACCAGGCAATAGGCTTCAATCCCGCCACTTCGGTGATATGTGCTTCAATTTCCTTTCCTATAGGTCCCCCCGCTACTTTCTGCAAATGGTCAGAATCTCGGATTGCAAAAGGTGTGGCACATAAAATGGCATAAGGGAGACTCCAGTTTTCAAGAGATTCGGCCGTGACCATGATGTCCATACTCCCTCCCAAAATCCCGGTGATCATGTCCATTTCTTTTCCAAGCTGTTCGTTGGGATAGACTTTTACTTCTACTCTTCCTTCCGAGCGGACAAACACTTCCTCAGCAAACTTCAGAGCTGCCTTATGCCAAATGTTGTTTTCATTGGCTAAGTGACCAAATCGAAGGATATATTCAGGTTCAATTTTTGATCCCGGCTGCTTGCAGGCAGACAAAGCAAAGAGTACCAGAAAACAATGGACTAAGTTTTTGATCATTTGGGTTTGGAAACTGCAAGTATTTCAAAATGTAAAGGATCAATAATTTATTGAAAAAAATCTGCTTTCATACCAAACCTTTCATTATTCTCTCAATCCAACCTCGGAAGGCTCAACTTGTACCTAACTGGAATCAGCCTGATACTGATGGTCACCGAAATGGAAATCAGCAGGTTGATATCCCGGTGCAAGCCAAAATAGTTCAGTACCAGATATAGGATTGCCCCTGCCAAACAAGCGGAAGCATAAATTTCCTTGCGGAAAAGTATGGGGATTTCATTGACAAGTGTATCCCTGATGACCCCACCCATCACAGCTGAAAACATGCCCATGATGGCTGCAATCTCAGGTCTGACCCCAAGACTCAGGGATTTTTCTACCCCCAAAACAGTAAAAAAAGCTATCCCCAAAGTGTCAAACAAAAACATGGTTCTCCTGAGTTTTAGCATGATTCTCGGGAAAATAAATGCCGTGAAAATCCCTGCAAATATTGCATACAGGAAATAGACATCCCCAATCCAAACCAATGGATAGGAACCCAAAAGAACGTCTCTCAGCGTACCGCCACCGATCGCCGTAATAAACCCAGTGAACCCCGCCCCAAAAATATCATGCTCCCTATCCCGGACTGCCAAAGCTCCGGAAATGGCAAATACAAAAGTACCGATCAGTTCAAGGGGGTATTGAAGGTCCATTTCAGTTTGGAATATTTCCCAAATAAAACCTATTTCAAGTCTTTGAAAAAGTAAGAGATCGATTTTTGAATTTAAAGGTTAAATCGCTAACTTAATCAGGTAACCTAAAACCCAATAACCTATGAGAGAAAGACTGAACGTATCGATACAATCTGCGAGTTTGATTCTAGTCGCGGCAGGCCTTGCCTGGGTGGTTTGGTCCAGCGATACCACGATGAAAGAAATGCTGACTTACCTGATTATAGTTATTTTATTGATCGAAGGATTGAGTCTCTATTTGATCGGGAAAGTATATCCCGAAAGCCACACCACTTTCAAAACAGGTATATTGGCTTCGCTGCTGATACTTTTTGGAATCAAAATAATGGCTCCTGATTTGTTCATCCCCCTTACTATTACAGTTTTTGCCATCAATTTTATGTATAATTTCTATACCAACGGGAAAAGAAGAAGAGGAACTATAAAGCGGAAAACAGGAGCAAAATTAAAAACAAGGTAAGTTGAGGATCGGCATAACTTTTGAAAGAAAATAAGAAAAAAAAACTTAAGATGCTGAAAAGATACCTTTTGCTCTTGTTGCTGCTTGTGCCTATTTCTCTTTTTGCCCAAGCTAAGCTAGATAAACTCGTCTCCGAAAGGACAAATATGCATGCCGCTTGGAAGGCCTCTGAGTCTAAAAAAACCGGGATTTTTGGAAACCGAACCAAGAAAGACATGATCGAAACCAATGAATGGATGGAACGCATCATCCAAAAGGACAATCAGATCATCGAAGAATTGAAGCTTCTCAGCGAGATCGAAAAGACCGAAATCACCTACGAAAAGAACGACTACAAATTTATTTCTCAGAAGCAGGAAAGAGAAATAGCCATGCTGAAACGGACTTTGGCAGAAAAAGAGGATATGGTAATAGCTGAAAAATCCGAAAGCCGAACCTACGAATGGACCACTTTAATACTCTTTCTGAGTACGCTAATTCTGGGTTTCTTAATTTGGAAAAAGAGATAAGCCTTCAACTTATTTCAACCTTGCGATTGGAGTCCTTCCTCCCTTTGTTTTTTCCTCTAAGCTTACCAAGATTTCGGCATCAAGAGGAAGATAGACATCTACTCTTGATCCAAATTTGATAAAACCGAATTCTCCTCCCTGAGCAAGCGGAGTCCCTTCTTTGACGTACCATTTGATGCGACGTGCCAAAGCCCCTGCAATCTGTCGGACAAGGATTTTTACACCGCTTTTGTGGGTCAAGACCATGGTGGTCCGTTCGTTTTCAGTGCTCGATTTAGGATGCCAAGCCACTAGGTATTTGCCTGGATGGTATTTAAAAAACTCCACTACACCTGCGATTGGCGACCTGTTGACATGGACATTTATCGGTGACATAAAAATAGACACCTGTTTTCTTCTGTCATTCAGGTATTCCGTTTCGGTAGTTTCTTCAATGACAACCACTTTGCCATCCGCTGGGGCAAATACTAATTTTTCTTCGTTTGGAAGCTGAATGTAAGGATTCCTAAAAAACTGTAGAATCAATAGATAGAAAACAATACTGATCAGCAAGATGACATTGAGGACGGTTTCCTGTTCCGGAATCCACTTGTTCAATCCAAAGTTAACTGCTACCAAGATTAGCAACAGCCAAAATAACAAAGTCCTACCTTCTCTATGAATACTCATGGGCTATAAAATTGAAAGGGCGTGAAAGCTGACTTTCACGCCCCAAATATAGTAAAATCTTTTTTTCGACCTTAAAAACCACCCCTAAAGGTATAGGTTTTTGCTACTTTATCGATGGCTACAATGTATGCAGCAATTCTCATAGGTACTTTATATTTGACCGAAGCCTCATACACATTGTCAAAGGCATCTTTCATGATACGGTCTGACCTTCTGTTTACCCTTTCGGCAGTCCATTTATAACCTAGTCGGTTTTGGACCCATTCAAAGTAAGAAACAGTAACTCCGCCGGCATTGGCCAAAATATCCGGTACAGCCATAATTCCTTTGTCATTCAGGATGGCATCTGCCTTTGCAGAAGTAGGACCATTGGCACCTTCTACAATGAGTCTAGCTTTGATTTTATCTGCATTAGCAATGGTAATGACATCTTCCACGGCAGCAGGCACCAAAACATCCACTTCCAATTCTAGCAGGTCCATGGCATCAGGTAATTTTTCGGCACCAGAGTAATTTTCCAGCGTGCCTTTATTGCCATCTCTGTATGCAATTGCTTCCTGAATATTGATCCCATTGGCATTGAAATACGCTCCAGAAATATCAGAAATTGCCAATATCTTCAAGCCTCTTTCTTCCAACAACAAAGCTGCCCATGAACCCACATTTCCAAATCCTTGGACCGCACATGTTGCTTGGAAAGGATTGATTTTCAATTTTTGCATAGCTGCCAAAGCAGTCACCATCACACCACGACCAGTGGCTTCTGTCCTTCCCAATGAACCACCCAATACCAATGGCTTACCTGTCACAACAGCATTGACCGTCATTCCATGTGCTTTGGAGTATTCATCCATCAACCAAGCCATTTCCCTTGGACCTGTTCCCATATCAGGCGCAGGGATATCCTTGTCAGGTCCAAAAACGTCAATCATCGCGAGGGTGTAAGCCCTTACCAATCTTTCGATTTCTCCGGCAGACATTTCCCTTGGATTACAACGCACTCCGCCTTTTCCTCCACCATAGGGGATGTCGACGACAGCGCACTTCCATGTCATCCATGCAGCAAGGGCCCTTACTTCATCGAGATGAACATCAGGAGCAAACCTGATCCCACCTTTTGCAGGCCCCAAAATGTTGGAATGGATTACCCGAATTCCCTCAAAAACCTTGATTTTACCATTGTCCATGGTAATCGGAAGGGAAACAATTACTTGTTTGGCAGGATTTTTAAGTACGTTATAGACTTCGTCAGAAAGTCCTAATTTTTCTGCTGCAATGTGAAATCTTTCCATCATGGACTCCAGCGGATTTTCTTTATCCTTGATCGGAGCCGGTTCAATGTAAGCCATATTGGGTTTATTTAGTTGACTGATGATTATGGTACAATATTAAGGAGTTTTTTAATATGCCACAGTCAAAATTAGAAGATTTTCAAAAAGGCAGCTATAAATGGGGCTGATAATAACAATCCGTCAAAACGGTCCATAAAACCGCCATGCCCGGGTAGGGATTTTCCGGAATCTTTGATCTCAATACTTCTCTTGAATAGTGATTCTATCAGGTCTCCGTAAGTTCCTGCGATGATAATGATCGTCGCAATTCCAAGCCATTGCCATTCCTCGATGGATTTAAAATTTTTGCCAAGAAAATACGCAACGAGAAATGCTGATGCAGCACCACCCAAAAATCCCTCCCAGGATTTTTTTGGAGAGACCCTTTCAAAAAGCTTGGTTTTCCCAAATTTGGTTCCTGCAAAATATGCACCTGAATCTGAGGCCCAAAGAATAAAAAGAGAGCCTACAATCACTTCATAATGGAAAGTACCATCCACTGAAAATGCTGCTACATTGAGTAATGAAAAAGGAACTGCCACATAAAACAATCCAAGGAAAGTATAGGCAATGCCTGTAAATGGCTTTTTGTCCGACTTCCTGTATAATTTGATAAAGAAAACCAGGGAAACCAATGGAAAGATCAGAAAATAATATTTCTCATTCAGGTGCTCCATTCCAATAAAGAAAGAGAGTGTAAAAATACTAAGGCCCAAAAATGTCCCAAAACTTTTTAACGGCAACATACCGTCAAGTCCCGAAAGCTTATAGAATTCCATTTGGGAAAATGCCAGAATTAAACCAAAAATCAAGAAATAGAGCCAAGGACTAATTATGGAACCTCCTACGATGATACCTGCACCGATGATACCTGTGATTACCCTTTGGCCAAGATTACTGTAATTGTTAATGTTAAATCTGTCTCTGACTCTAAAAGGAGATCTCATTTTTGACAATATTTTGTGCTTTCGAAAACTCAACCTGAGGGACCATCACCTCATACTGTCCGTGTATCCGGTAGACAGATTCTATTTTATTCATCACGACTGCAGGAATGCCGTTTTCCTCCAAGACTGATTTGACAATCTCGGCCCTTACAGGAGAGCCATCTGAGAACACTTTCTGCCAGTTATCCATCTGTTCCAATATTTTGAGTTTTTTCTTTGAATACCCTTAATCCAATCAACAAAATCAAAAGTCTCACGATCGCGATAGGTAAAGATACCTGATCTGTCTCATCAATATTGAATTCTATTTTTCCCAAT
>NZ_CDSBKL010000208.1:0-7301 GCF_977115555.1 Aquiflexum sp. | reverse complement strand
CATGATGCCGATGCGGGACGGGGTCAGGTTGGCCACTGACATCTATAGACCCAAAACGAGCCAAGCTGTTCCGATCATTTTTTCCAGGACGCCCTACAATTTCAATGCCTACCGGGATGGGGAATTGCAGGAAAGAAGCCTTCAAACGGCCCTAGAGGCTGTCAAAAGAGGCTATGCCTATGTAGTCCAAAACGAACGGGGCAGGTTCTTTTCCGAAGGAGAATGGGATATACTCGGGACTCCGCTGACAGATGGGTACGATGCTTTTACCTGGATGGCGGCACAGCCTTGGTCAAACCAAAAAATCGGTACCATCGGTTGTTCCTCAACTGCTGAATGGCAGATGGCGGTAGCTTCGCTCAACCATCCTGCTCATGTAGCGCTTGTTCCTCAGGCATTTGGTGCTGGAGTCGGAAGAATAGGCAATTACTATGAACAGGGCAATTGGTACCGTGGCGGTGCAGGACAGATGTTGTTTACGGCTTGGCTGTATGGTACCCAACATGACCCTATGGCACCCAAGTTGCCGGAAGGGATTTCGCAGGCAGATTTATTGAGAATACAAAGGTTTTATGACATGGCGCCAAGATATCCCAAAGTGGATTGGAAAGAGGGATTGGCACATTTGCCGGTTCAGGATATCATCAAAAATGTAAACGGTCCTCAGGGAGTTTATGAGGAAATGATCACTAGAAAGCCCAATGATCCAAAATGGTACGAAGGAGGTTTGTTCCATGACAATATGGAATTTGAAAAGCCGGCATATTGGTTTGTGTCTTGGTATGATGTTTCAACGAGTCCAAATTTAGCGATGTATAACCATATCCGGGCCAATGCCAAGGATCCAAAAGTGAGAGATAACCAATATCTGGTCATTGCCCCTACCCTGCATTGTGCCTTTACAAGAGCGAGTGAAAACACCATTGTGGGTGAAAGAAGTATGGGTGATGCCCGACTTCCGTACAATGAGATGACCTATGCTTGGTTTGATTATTGGCTCAAAGGAGATCCCAAAAAGGAAATGGCCAAAGTGACTTACTTTACCATGGGTTCCAACAAGTGGCAGACGTCCGACACTTGGCCGCCCAAAGAAGCTCAAATGACCACTTATTACCTGAACAGTGCAGGCAAAGCCAATACCAGAAACGGCGATGGTGTTTTAACCAATAAAAAACCCGGAAAAGACAATGCTGACACTTTCCAATACGATCCCATGAATCCGGTGACTTCCTATGGCGGCAATGTCTGCTGTACCGGAAATGCAGTACAAGGCGGGGCTTTTGACCAACAGGAAATGGAATTGAGGGAGGATATCTTGGTGTATACTTCCGAACCCCTTGCAGAAGGCATTGAAGTCAGCGGTTTTATTGAATCCAAATTATTTCTCTCTACCGATGTCAAAGACACTGACTTGACCATCAAGAGCATCGATGTTTATCCTGACGGCAAGGCGTATAACTTGGATGAAACCATCCAAAGGGTACGGTACAGGGAAGGCTATGAAAAAGAGGTGTTTATGGAATCAGGCAAAGTCTACGAAGTAAACCTGACGCCCATGTCTACTTCCAATTACTTTGAAAAGGGTCACCGCATCCGGATTGAAGTTTCGAGTTCCAATTTTCCGAGGTTTGATAGGAATATGAATACTGGAGGAAATAATTATGACGAAACAGAAGGTGTCATCGCAACAAATAAAATCCATCATTCCAGTAAATATCCTAGTTATGTCAGTTTGCCGATTGTGAGGAAATGAGTTGGGAAGTACGATTTACGAAGTTTGATTTACGAAGTTAGAAGTAAGAGGTGGGAAGTTGGAAATGTAAGGTAGGAAGGTTAGAATGATGATTGAATAATTCTGACTGGGATCAATGGAAAAGGCACAAAAGAGATCTAATGGTCAAAAATAGTTGGTAAAATACCTTCTAACAGTCTGATTTTAAATTAAATATGAGCACCTTATTGAAACCTGTTTCAATAAGGTTTTTTTGTTTCATGAAAACTTCAAAAAAAAAGGTGTTGGGCATGTGGTTTTCTTGACTCAATCAAGTGGGGAAAACAGGCTGGAAAGCAGCGGTATAAGTGTAAAAATTGTGGCATTCTCTTCACCGGCTCCAACCCCTCGGTAGCTAAAACCAATCGGTTTGTGTGGTTTGAAAAATGGATAGTCGGAAAGCGCACATTTGACCAATTGGTAACAGAGACAGGCCTGAGCAAGAGCACGGTTCAGCGGCTCTTTAAAAGGTATTTGAAAGAACCTCCGATGCTGAGTGTTTACCCTTCCGAGCGGGTAAATCTACTCATTGACGGCACATATTTCACCAAGGATTTATGCCTGATTTTGTATAGGGACAACACCGTCAAATTCACCCAGCTCTACCGGTTCAGCGATGGTGAACGATACGAGGAACTCAAAGAAGACCTGGAAAATCTGCTGATTCTTGGCGTTCAGATCGAATCAATTACCTGCGACGGACACAGGGCATTACTCAGGGCAATCCGCAAAGTCTGCCCACACGTCACCCTTCAGAGATGTGTGATCCATGTGCAGCGAATGTGCAGAATATGGCTTTCCGCCAATCCTAAAAGCATCCCCGGGAGGGAACTCCGAAAGATCGTCTCCACACTGCATCAGATCCAATCCAAACAAGAACTCAGTTACTGGCTACTGGAACTAGCAAATTGGGATGCCCGGCACCATCAGTTTGTTCATGAAAAAACGGTCAATCCCATAACGGGGAAATTTTGGTATAAACACAAACTGTTGAGACGTTCCTTTTATGTATTGACAAGTGCTTTGCCGAATCTTTTTGCTTACCTGGATAACCCTAGAATCCCAAAATCAACCAACGGTCTGGAGTCATTTTTCGGACATCTAAAAACCAATTTAAACATCCACCGCGGGCTCTCCACAAGAAATAGAAAAAGCTTCTTGAGGTGGTATCTATACTTCAAAAATTCAAGAAGAAAAGGTTTTCTTTAGCCATAGAACAAGAAGAATGAAGCATGAAAAAAGGCTCCCAAAAACGGGAGCCCCTTCATTCCACTTGGCAGGATTTATTGCTGGTAAGTTGCTCCTCAGCAGAGCTTACGTCCTCTTCAAACCTGCGTGATATTATAATAAATTTTTTAGTAAAAGTCACCAACTATTTTTGACCACATTACCTATCTAAATAAGAGTAAAACCTTCGAGCTCAAAAAGAGACCTCAAAGGTTGTTATTTGACATACTTTTCAAGCCATGTATTCATTTCCCAAAGGGTATGTAGAATAGATTCTTTGCCTGCATAGCCATGGCTTTCATGGGGAAGAAATACCAATCTTGTCGTTGCACCATGACCTTTCAAGGCATTGTAATACCGCTCGGATTGGATGGGGAAAGTACCCGAATTGTTGTCCGCTTCTCCGTGGATCAAAAGGATCGGGGTTTTGACTTTGTCTGCATTCATAAATGGCGACATCACATTGTACACATCCGGCGCCTCCCAATAGCTTCTCTGCTCATATTGGAATCCAAAAGGTGTCAAAGTCCTGTTGTAAGCGCCGCTTCTTGCAATGCCCGCTGCAAATAAGTTGGAATGAGAAAGTAAGTTGGCCGTCATGAAAGCACCATAAGAATGGCCTCCCACAGCGATTTTTTCACGGTCTCCGATTCCCTGACCCACGATGTAATCAATGGCTGCTTCGGCATTGGCCACAAGCTGTACTACAAAAGTATCATTTGGTTCTTCATCACCTTCCCCGACTATAGGCATCTCCGTTTGGTCCATGATCGCATATCCCTGCGTCACCCAATAGATCGGCGAACCCCAAGACAATCTGGTAAATTGGTATTTGGAACCCCGTACCTGTGCGGCGGTAGCTGCGGATTTGTATTCTCTTGGATAAGCCCACATCAGTACCGGCAATCTTCCGTCTTTGGCAGGGTCATAACCTTCCGGGGTATAAATTACAGCTGAAAGATTGAGTCCGTCATTTCTTTTGTAGGTGACGAGCTGTTTGTTGATTCCTTTGATAGATTCATAAGGATGGGCGAAGTTGGTAATCTGCATCGGGGCGATGCGCTTCTTGGTATTGACCAACCAATAATTGGGTTGGATGTCGGTGCTTTCTTTGATGGTAATAAATTCTGAGGCATCGGCATTGAGGACTTTGGCCACCCTTTCATAATATGGCGCTTGGCTCCTCCAAATGATTTTTTCAGTCTTCGTTTTGGTATTGAAAGCTGAAAGGTAAGGCATACTTCCTTCTGGACTACCGCCTTCAGAAGTCATAAACACCTCATCTCCTTTTCTCAGGATCACATTTTTGCCAAAAGCATTGGTGGTATATACAGGATTTCCGGGATCATTGTAGATGTCATCAGAATTGCGCTCGATGATTACATTGCCTTTTTCTCCAGGTTTGGAAGGATTAATGACAGATACCCTCTCCTGTCTTGTGGCAAACCATCTTTCATTCAAAAGGGCGAAGTTATCATCGGACCATGAAATTCCCGCAAAGCGATAGCCGATACTCGCTAACTTGGTTGGTGTGGCGGTAAAGGGGGCTTCCAAGGTATAGATGATTTCCCTTTCTTCCATTTTGACTTTTGGATCCCCGCCATCCTGTGCTTCTGTCCAATAAAGAGAAGCGCCTTTATCCGCTCTCCAACTGATGGACCTGGGGCCTTTTACAGTAGCATCAAATCCTGTCGGTCTGACTTCATCCAAAGGAATCTGTGCCAAAGTTTTGACTTTATTTCCTTTGCTGTCCCATATTTCTACATCATAAGGAAAACGGGAAGCGGGAACGAGGTAAGAAAACGGTTTTTTGATCAAATCCACCATGATATAATTTCCGTCAGGAGAAAGGTCAACGGACGAAATCAAGCCTGAGGGACCTACCGCTTGTTTGCTTCCGCTGAGGTCCACCAACATCAACTGCGAATCCATGAAGTAGGCAAACAATGCCTCATCATGGGAATTGGTCAGCAAATCCTGATAGGTACGGGAAGGAGCAGCATTTCCTGAAGTTTCCTGAATGATAGGTCCGGCAGGGGCAAGAGGCGCTTTGGGCATATTGCCTCGGCTTGGGTTGACCGCTTTGAGGAGGATTTTGTTATCAGGCGTCCAAGTGATGGCATTTCCATAGGCTCCATTGACGATTTCCTCTGTCAGTTTTTTGGCTTCCAAAGTGCTCAGGTCCACCACCCAAAGGCTAATGCCTGTATTGGAGGTGTGGGTCATGGCCACAAACTTCTCATCCTTTGAAAGGGAGAAATTGCCCAATCTTGGGGAAGAAGGAAGGCCTTTGATGTCTTGTTCCAATCCGGAACGGGTATTTTTTAATTTTACATTTTCCACATATCCTCCACGGCTTGGGCCGTTGGTGGCGGGATTGATGCGGATCCCTGCGATCCTCAGTTCAGGCTGCGCAAGTTCTTCGATAGAAGGATTTCCTGCACGCTCGAGAAGGAGCATAAATTCTCCCGATCTGCTGAAACTTGCCTGAGGCGTAATCGGTGCATTGACCAAATCAGCAATTGCTTTTGGTGGAGTCTGGTATGTTAAGGCATTCTGTGCCTTGATGGAAATGACTTCCCCAAAACCACATAGGCCAAACACCAAGATAAAACGATATAATTTTTTCATAGGAGAATATAAATTTTGGTTTGAAAATAAGGCAAATCCATGTAAGAGAAACAGGTTTTAGGCTTATTGGTTTGAAATTGCGTTTGAATGGAAATTTAAATTAAGAATTCAGAGTTAAAAATTATAGATTGGCTATGCCTTTTAAGACATAAAAAAAAGGTGTCTTTTGGACACCTCTTTTGTTCTATGAAATACAAATGATAAGTTATTTTCCTTCAGCCCCGATAGAAATCATGGCGCATCTGAATCCAATATGGTTGGTAGCAGAATCCTGATGGATAAATCTTCTGGTTCCCGGAGCAAGCCAATAAGCCATATCTCTCCATGAACCTCCTTTGTACACCCTGTAGTTGTCGTCAATCAAAGTCGTACCATAAGTTTCTGATTCGTCAAAGATTCCGTCTTTTCTCAAAGGGTTAAGGTCATCAAAATCCTGATAAGAAAGCGGTCTGTAAACATCCTGAACCCACTCGTTGACATTACCTGCCATGTTGTACAATCCGAAGTCATTTGGTGGGAAATCATATACGTTGGTTGGGATGATTTCGCCGTCGTTGGTTCGGCTGCCTGCAATACCTGCATAATCACCTCTTCCACGCTTGAAGTTGGCCAAGAAGTCACCCTGCTTACCCTGTCTTTTTACATTGTAAGGATTTCTCACACCCCTTCCATCCCATGGATAGATTCTGCCAAACTCCTGATTTTCGTCCATATATTGAACACCGATCATTGCTTTGGCTGCATATTCCCATTCTGCCTCACTTGGCAAACGGTATTCAGCGAAGGCAACACCTCTTTCGATCAGTTGGTTTTTGGTAAGTGAACTGTCCAATTCATTTCTTTCTCTTACAAGATTGGAAACAAATTCTGTCCTCCACTTGGCATAAGTATTTGCCTGAACCCAAGATACGCCTGCTACAGGATAGAAGTTAAAGCCCGGGAATCTGAAATAATAGGTGTCGTATACGTCATTGTATGACAATACACCGCCCCAAACTCCTTCAGCCGGTTCCAACTTTTTGATGGAATCTGCAGAAACTTTCTTTTTCATATCGAAAAGGAATTCCCTGTAGTCATTGTTGGAGATTTCGGTTTCGTCCATAAAGAACGAAGCGATGGTCACTGTCCTTTCAGCATTATCTCTGAAAGCCATGACATCCTGTTCCTGAGAACCCAATACGGCACGGCCACCTTGGATAAATTTCAAATTTGGACCGATTTCCTGTTTTGCAAGTCTGGTGACGACAAAATTAGAACTGTCATTAGCATCGAAGCTGTATTCCGCGCCCGTAGTAGGACTGGCTTTACCCGGTTTGGCGGCTGTTCTTCTGCCGTATCCCGGAGTTTTGTTACAAGACGATAGCAGCGCTCCTGCCACAAGTAACGCTGAAGCCAAAATTAAACCTGCTTTATTTTTCGCAAAAACCATAATATTTAACTGTTTTTAACCCTCAAATAGAACGCTAATATATAATCAATAATATCTTTATCACAATAATTTTTTTGACAAGTCCCTGATGATGAAATAGATTTTATGCAAGATTGTTAGAAATAATGCAAATTATTTTTCAGGAAAAGCAAAAATGATCTTGTTAAAAATTTTCAAAATTTATGCATTTTTCATCTCTTCAAGCCATTTTTTTTCTTTTTTAATGCTTTTTTCCTCACTGAT
>NZ_CDSBKL010000207.1:0-7325 GCF_977115555.1 Aquiflexum sp. | reverse complement strand
AGAAGGGCCTGGGCCAGAAATAAAGAAGCGATTTTCGCAATCAAAAGAGAAATGGAAAGGACTCCGGGATTGAAGGTGACGCTGCCGGAAATGGTGGATGAGGAGTTATTGAAATTCTAATAATCAGATATCCTCTTTGGAAATTCCAGCTTGTTTCAAAATAGATAAAAGAGTTCCTGTTTTGAGGTCTTAGGTATGCAGTGGTACAAATTAGGCGACTTGATTGAAAAAGCGTAACCCTGAATTTTTAAAATTGACATTTACACAAAGATGCGGATATCTATCCAGCCGTCATTCTTATCCTCTGCGGCGGATCAAAGTGACGAAACACGGATTATTCATTGGTTCAAAATTAAAATTCTATAAATTTAGAAAATCATGAAATCAACATATCTCCTACTTACCTGCGCATTTTTGTGGTCTTGCCAAGGGAATTCCGTCACCAATGACCAATCCGATGCTACCATTGAATTTCAAAACAAGGGCCACGAAATCGTGTATAAAATGACCCAAAAAGCAGGCAACTACGAAAAACTTGCCTCTTTGAAAGATGTGGTCTATACCTACACCTATACCACTCCCGATGGCAAAGAAGATATTTCTACAGAGAAATATATTTTCGATGGGGAATTGTCATATGGTTCTTATGATAAACACGAAAGGACATTTCCAGATTTGGAAGGAAGAATAGAACAAGGCTTTGATGGGAATTCCTTTTGGCTAAAAAACAACGGAGCGTCAATTAAGGACGAGAAATCTCTCGAAAGAGTAACCTTTAACAGGAAAACCAATTTTTACTGGTTTACCATGTTTCAAAAGCTATTGGATCCGGGGCTTCATTACAAATACATCAAAGAAGCCACTATTGATGGGAATTCTTATGATGTCGTGGAAATCACCTTTACCTCAGAAGATGGAAAGCCAACTGATATTTATCAATTGTATGTCAACAAAGAAACGGCTCTGGTTGACCGGTTTTTGTTTACAGTTGTTGATTTCAATGTGGTAGAAATCCCCAATTTGATGAAGGTAGAATATGAGGATATTAATGGTCTACTCATTCCTACCAAAAGGAAATATACCAAAGCAAATTGGGATGGGGAAATCCTCAACGAAGATTGGATAAATGTCCATTGGACTGATATCAAATTCAACAATAACCTGACAAAAAAGCAATTTGAATAGGCCTTAACAAAGGACTGAGAAAAAAATATTTGAAGTAACAGTAGAATTTTAGACATCCTCATATGAAAAAAATACTCAAGATATTCCTTTATACCATTCTAGGTTTTGTGGGCTTAATCGTGGTCAGCCTTGCCTACATGTATGTGTCTTCAAGTATTGCGTCCAAAAGAAATATGGCAGATTTGGGACCAAGAGCGACGGAACTGATGATTGATGGGCTGTCATTTCGTGATTTGAATAAAAACGGAAAACTCGATGTTTATGAAGATCACCGTCAATCCGTCGAGGCCCGTACAGAAGACCTGTTATCACAGATGAATCTTGAAGAAAAAGCAGGTCTCATGTTTATTACCATGACTGGTATTGGCAGTAAGGGTGAATTGAGTGAATCCAAAACCATTTTCAATCCTTTTTCGATCATGTTTCCTGCCAACTCAGAGTTTGTGGTGAATAAGAAAATGAATCATTTTAACACCCTCCAATCACCTGAACCGATTGAGTTGATAAAGTGGAATAACAACATACAGGAATTGGCGGAACGTACCCGATTGGGCATTCCTGTCACGCATGCTACTGACCCAAGACATGGCGTACCCAATGCACCGGGAGCAAGTATCTATACTCCTTATTTTTCAAAATGGTGCTCTTACCCTGGTTTTGCAGCCATTGGTGATACCGTCCTGATGCGCGAATTTGGAGACATTGCCCGACAGGAATACCTCGCTGTCGGTTATCGTCTGACGCTTTCTCCCATGGCAGACCTAGCCACCGAACCGAGATGGTGGAGAATCAACGGGACCTTCGGGGAAGATGCAGAAATGTCCGCAATGCTGACCAAGGCTTATATTTTAGGTTTTCAGGGTGACAGCATCACTGACCAAAGCGTAGAGTGCATGGTCAAACATTTTTCCGGAGGTGGACCACAGGAGGATGGGATAGATTCACATTTCCCTCCGGGAAGACAGGCTTATCCGGGAAATAATTTCGATTATCATTTGATTCCTTTCGAAAAGGGAGCATTTCCGGCCAATGTAGCACAGGTTATGCCTTACTATGGCATCCCGATGGGTCAGACCGGTGAAGATGTGGGTTTTGGCTATAACAAGGAAATCATCACAGGAATGTTAAGAGAAAAATATCATTTCGATGGCATTGTATGTACCGATTGGGGCTTGGTGACTGACCAGAATATATTGTGGCTAGAGGGCAAACCCGCCTCGGCCCATGGGGTGGAAAATCTCACCGAACTGCAACGCGTGAAAAAGATCATCGATGCGGGCTGTGACATGTTTGGTGGAGAGGCAGTCCCGGAAATGGTTGTGGAATTGGTCAATTCAGGACAAATCAGTGAAGAACGGATTGACATTTCCGTGAGGAGAATTCTAAAGGAGAAATTTAAACTAGGTCTTTTTGATAATCCATACCTTACCGAAGAACCAATTTCTATCTTTGGCAATAAACAGTTTCAGGAGAAAGGAAGGGAATCGCAGAGAAGGTCATTGGTCTTGTTAAAAAACGAGAACAATATCCTTCCATTAGCACCCACCACAAAGATTTTCCTCCAAGGTTTCGATGAGGAAGAGTCTAAGAAATATGAAGGGATGACTGCTGATCTCAAAGATGCTGATGTCATCATATTGAAACTGAATACCCCCTACGACCCGGACGCAGCGCGGTATTTGGTAGAGAAAATATTTCACCAAGGAAGCCTCGAATTTCCTGAGAAGGAAAGAGAAAAGTTATTGAAATTGATACTTTCCAAGCCCACTGTTACCGTCATGAACCTGGAACGTCCGGCTGTTTTCCCTGAAATCAACAAAGAAAGTAAGGCTGTGATCGGTGATTTCAGCAGTCAGGATGATGTCATTTTGGATTTAATATTTGGAAAATTCAAACCTACAGGCAAACTGCCGTTTGAGTTACCTTCCTCTATGGCGGCTGTACTCAATCAAAGTGAGGACCTTCCCTATGATTCAAAAGATCCACTATACCCATTTGGGTTTGGATTGACCTACACTGACTTATAAAACAATTTCCAACAGATTCCATTCTTAACAAAGGAAATCTTAATTGAAAAAGATTGATAGGTATTCTAAATTGATAAAAATGAAAAACAAAGAAACCAAAGAGTACTCCATAGAGGAACTAGGCAAGCAAAAGAAGACTTTGGGGGTTTTAATTGCAGTCCTTGGCATTTTGATATTGCTTTATGCGATCTATTTCATTGTAAAGCTTTCCAACGGAACTTGGGATACCAACAATACACTTGGGATTACCGGGATTGGAATCTTGATCATTTCGATTTCTATTATTTCAATCCAAATGATGAAAATCGACAAAGAAATAAAAAGCCGTACCTAATTTAATCTTGTTGGTTTTCATCAAGGTATTATTTCCCGATGCGATAAGTTTTGGAAATCCCAAAGAAAAATCCATGAGTAAAAACTCCGAACGTGCATTTTTATTTAAATTCACGGTTTAATGAATTGCAAATAATGGATTTCAATTTAGACTGGCTATTGGCTACGGATTATTCCCTAGCCGGAAATTTTATCATGATTTTTTCGATTTTATTTGCAGGGATTTTCCTTAGGTACTTGTTTTTGGCTTGGATGTACCATGAGTTGGTCTATAAGAAACTCGGCGATGCCCTCCCTTATCGAAGGCTGCATCAGCAGGTCAAGGTGCCTCAGGTCAAGACAGAAATATGGTATTCCTTTCTTGGTGCAATCATTTTTGCTATTTCAGGGACGGTAATGCTGATTTTCTGGCAGCGTGGCTATACGCAATTGTACACAGCGCTTTCTGCTTGGGACATCCTTTGGCTACCGCTTAGCTTTTTTTTGGCACTGTTTATCCATGAGACGTATTACTATTGGCTGCACAGATGGATGCATAAACCAAAGGTTCTTAGATATTTCCACCACATTCACCACAACAGCCTTTATACGAGTTCATTTACCTCCTTTTCTTTTCATCCGATAGAAGCTTTTCTTCAGGCTATTTTTCTACCTGTACTTGTACTATTCCTCCCCATGCATTTTTCGGTCTTATTGGCTTTGTTGGTGACGATGTCGGTGACAGCCGTGATCAATCATGCCGGAGTGGAAGTCTATTCAAGTTCAACTTTGCGCTCCCCACTTGCGCGCTGGATGGTGGGAGCGACGCACCATGACCTGCACCACCTCAGGTACCGATGCAATTATGGCCTGTATTTCACTTTTTGGGATGTGTGGATGAAAACCGAGGATGCGGGATTTGAGCAGCGGTTTATCGACCATACCACCAAGAAAAATTCTTAAAAATATATGTATCTGAATCCTTCACGTATCTGATTTTTTCAAAAATTTCTTAATCATAACTGAACCTCATTTTTTCGAGGTGTGGAGGAAGGACGGCGGACCGGGCCGGCACCGGCCTTGTGCGTGGATAAGGGATTAAAACGGGAGTTTTAATAGCCAGATTGTGCGGCTGCACGTCTTGGCTTTTTTGGCTACTTTTTTTGCTAAGAAAAAAAGTAGCTGTTAAAAATGAGGAATTGATTTTATGTTGCCTTAAGAACCTCTTTAAAGTTAATTTTTGTGCGTGGGTTCATCCACATAATCATAACAAAAAAAAATGGCCCGTTTCCGGGCCATCTTTCTATCAAATAAAACCTTTCCAAATATTACGCTAGGTCAAACCGGTCAAGATTCATCACCTTGTTCCAAGCTGCAACGAAATCATTCAAGAATTTTTCTTTGCCATCTGCACATCCATACACCTCGGAAACCGCTCTCAATTCTGAATTAGAACCAAATATCAGATCAACGCGGGTAGCAGACCATTTAGGTTCTCCGGTCATCCTGTCGCTTCCTACGAACAAATTCTGTGTGTCTGAAGTCGCTCTCCAGGTTGTTCCCAAATCCAGTAGATTCAGGAAGAAGTCATTGGTCAAAGTCTCAGGATTCTGGGTAAGAACACCATGCCTTGATTTATCAAAGTTGGTGTTCAAGACACGAAGACCACCGACCAAGACGGTCATTTCAGGAGCTGTCAGGTTCAGAAGTTGTGCTTTGTCAACCAACATTTCTTCAGCAGAAGCCATGTTTTTTGCATTGAAATAATTGCGGAAACCATCAGCCTTGGGCTCTAAGAAAGCAAAAGAATCAATCTCAGTTTCGTCCTGAGAAGCATCCATTCTGCCTGGAGTAAATGGAACAGAAATTTCATTTCCGGCATTTTTTGCTGCTTTTTCAATGGCCGCGCATCCACCAAGAACAATAAGGTCAGCAAGTGACACTTTTTTGTTTCCCGACTGGGTGCTGTTAAACTCCTCTTGAATGCTTCCAAGCGTACCCAACACTTTGGCAAGTTGGGCTGGATTGTTGGCTACCCAATTTTTCATAGGCTCAAGACGGATACGTGCACCGTTGGCACCACCTCGCTTATCGGACCCTCTGAAAGTTGATGCCGAAGCCCAAGCTGTTGAAACCAACTCTGAAATCGTCAATCCTGAGGCCAAGATATTTTTCTTCAATTCTATAATATCAGATTCATTTACCAATTCATGGTTGACTGCAGGAATCGGATCCTGCCAGATCAAATCCTCAGCCGGTACTTCAGGACCCAAATAACGGGATTTTGGTCCCATATCACGGTGGGTCAATTTGAACCAAGCTTTTGCAAAAGCCTCGTTGAATTCCTCCGGATTTTCCAAGAAATGTCTGGATATCTTCTCGTAAATCGGATCCACTCTCAATGCTATGTCAGTAGTAAGCATGAATGGAGCATGTTTCTTATTCGGATCGTGGGCATCAGGTACAGTACCGGCTCCACCGTTATTGGCAGGCTTCCACTGATGTGCACCGGCAGGGCTTTTGGTCAGTTCCCATTCAAACCCAAATAGGTTTTCAAAATAGTTGTTGCTCCATCTGGTAGGTGTAGTGGTCCATGCACCTTCCAATCCTGAAGTGATGGTATCTTCTGCATTTCCTTTACCAAAAGAATTTTTCCAACCCATGCCCATCTCTTCAATTGTAGCACCTTCCGGCTCCGGACCTACATACTTGGTTGGGTCGGCTGCGCCGTGAGTCTTTCCTAAGGTGTGTCCACCTGCAATCAGGGCTACCGTTTCATAATCATTCATAGCCATACGGCCAAAAGTCTCTCTGATATCATAAGCCGCTCCCTGTGGGTCAGGCTTGCCCTGTGGCCCTTCGGGATTGACATAGATGAGACCCATGTGGGATGCTCCCAATGGCTGCTCTAATTCTCTCTCCCCACTGTATCTCTTATCATCACCCATCCATTGTCCTTCAGAACCCCAATAAACATCCTCCGCAGGCTCCCAAACATCAGCCCTACCACCGGCAAAACCGTATGTTTCAAAACCCATTGTTTCCAAGGCCACGTTTCCGGTCAGAATCATCAAATCTGCCCAAGAAAGTTTTTTGCCATATTTTTGCTTGATCGGCCAAAGAAGCAAACGCGCCTTGTCCAAGTTGGCATTATCCGGCCAGCTGTTTAGCGGAGCAAAACGTTGGGTTCCAAATCCGGCGCCGCCTCGTCCATCCTGAACGCGGTAAGTTCCTGCACTGTGCCAAGCCATTCTGATCATTAATGGTCCGTAATTGCCATAATCTGCCGGCCACCAGTCCTGTGAAGTCTGAAGTACATCAGCAATATCTTTTTTTACTTCGGCAAGGTCCAAAGACTTGAACGCCTCAGCATAATTGAAATCTTCTCCCATTGGGTTGGAAAGTGAAGAATGCTGACGCAAAATATTCAGCTTCAACTGATTTGGCCACCAGTCACGGTTTCGGGGTCCCGCACCGGCCGCTTGTGAGAGTTGACCATTGTGAAATGGGCACTTGCTCAAATCGCCACCATTTTGATTTTTGTTATGATCCATAATTGAATTGATTATTTTGATATAATTTCAAATTTACTAAATATAGGGATTATTGAATTTAATTTTCGATTGATAAAATCTATGACTCTTGTACAAATCCAATAAGCAATGAACTTATCGAAATTCGTTTTGTTAAAAAATGATTTTGGTCAGCAGATTCAATTTTTCATCAAAATCAAGAATGGTTTTTCTATTTCCATCTGCTTAAGCTGTTGGCAGATTGGATAGTAAGAGACTTTTAGGCTTT